>JALNZK010000031.1 GCA_023229365.1 Pseudomonadota bacterium
CAGGCAGGGCGGGGCCCGGGTTCTCGGGATCGTGCTCGGGCGGGCGCCGGTAGGCGCGCTCCGCCTCGGCCATGTTGCCGAGCCGCTCGTCGTAGATCTTGGCGGTCTCCGCGAGCAGCCTCGCGACGAGCCCGACGTTCCCTTCCATCGACGGGATCACGCGGTCGAGCAGCTTGCAGTACTCGAGCTCCATGCCGCACGAAGAGGACAGCCGCCCGAGCTCCGCGAGCACGATCTCGTTGTCCGGCGCCACGGCGAAGGCCTGGGAAAGGGCGGCGAACGCCCCGTCGACGTCGCTCAGGCGCCGCTCCCTCAGATCCGCGACACGCGTGAGCACGTCGATCCGCTCGTCGGCGGAGAGCCCGTCGTCCTCGAGAGAAATCATGAGGACGCGCGTCAACGGCTCGGCGGCCCCCTGGGCTTCGTAGTTCTGCGCGAGGATGGCGGCGGCCCGCTGCCGAAGCGCCGGGTTCTCGAGGAGCCCCTCGATTGCGCGCTGCGCCCGCAGGTGATCCGGATCCTCGGTGATGACCTGCTCGAAGTAGTCGAGCGCGTCGGCAGGCGCGTCGAGGTGCTTCTCGGAGATCTCGCCGAGCCGGAACCGCAGCGACATCGCCTCGGTCCCGGTCGCCGCCGAGAGCCCGCCCATCAGGAGCAGCGCGAGATCCTCGTATCGGCCGGCCTCCTCGTACAACACGGTCAGCGCGCGGATCGCCTCGGCGTTCGCGGCGTCGACGTCCAGCACGGCGCGATACGCCTCGATCGCCTGCGGCACGTCACGCCTGACCTCATCGACGATGAAACAGATCTTGAGCAGCAGCCCGAGCCTGTCCTCGGTCGCACCCGCGCGCAGCGTCTCGCGGTACAGGTGGAGGAGATCATCCCATTTCTCGGACGCCGTGTAGAACTCCTCGAGCGCCTCCGCGGACGCGCGGGCGGTCGGATCCGCCTCAACGACGCGCCTGTGGAACGGCTCCGCCGCCGCGGGCTGGCCGAGCACGTCGCCGTACAGGTGCGCGAGGCGCCTAGAGAGCTCGAGCACACCTGCGTCGTCGAGGGTGCCACCGCCGTAGGCCTCCGAGAGCCGTGCCGCGAGATCGGCCTCCCTGCCGAGCTGCTCGGCGAGCGCCGCCATGCGATCCCAGAGCGCGACGTCCGCCTGGTTCTCGCGGAGCGCTGCGCCGAGGGTGTCGAACGCGAGCGCCTTGTCGCCGAGGCGCTCGGAGTAGACGTCCGCGAGATCCATGTTCAGCGCGAGCCGGCGCGCGGCGTCCTGCGTGTTCTCGATCAGGATCGCGAGCACCCACGCCAAACGGCGCCAGTCCCCGCCGGCGACGAGATGCGGCCTGAGCAGCTCCGCGACCTCGGCCCGGTGGGCCTCGTCGCGCAGGAGGTGCTCGACGCCCGAGATCGCCTCCGGGTCGCCCTGCTTCGTCTCGAGCAGCTCGCGGTACGCGCCGATGGCGCGCGGCTTGTCTCCAATCTCGCGATCGAAGAGCCCGGCGATCCGGAAGCCTAACTCCCGCCACTCGTCGGATCCCAGCTCTTGGAGGTTCCGGTGCCGCTCCAGGATCTGCGCGAGCTCCTCCCACTGCTCCGAGACGTGGAACAGGCGCTCGAGGGCGAGCATGGCGTCCCGATTGTCCGGGGCCGCCTCGAGGACGGCCCTGTACTGTGCGGCGGCGCGGATCGAGTCGTCCATCCCCTCTTCGTAGAGGCGCGCCATCTCGAGCATCAGGTCGCAGCGCGCCCTCTTGTCCGTCGCGAGCTCGATGCGCTGCCGGATGATCTCGATGAGATCGTCCCACCGCGCCGTCGTCCGGAAGATGTGGTCGAGCGCCGCGAGCGCGGACTCGTCGCCCGGGCTCGACGCGAGCACGGCCCGGTACCCCGCGACGGCGCCGTCCACCTCCCCGAGCCGCTCGAGCGAGAGATCGGCGATGTGCCGCTCGAGCGCCACCCGCTCGGGCTGCGGGAACGCGTCCAGCTTGCGCTTGTAGATGGCGACGAGCTCGTCGAACGCCCCGGCGGCCTGCGCGGCGTCCTCGAACGCATCCTTGACCGTGGGCTCGGTCGGGAACTCCTCGAACGCCCGGGCCGCCCAGGTGAACGCGAGCGCGCGGTTGTTCAGCTTGTCCGCCGCGAGCTCTCTGAGCTCGTCCATGCGGAGGATCCGCTCCTCGCGGTCCTTTGCCGCGGCGAGCATGACCTCGAGGACGCCGACCAGCCGGCTCCATTTCTCGGCGCGCCTGTAGATCGGCACGAGCGCCTCGGCCGCCCGCAGGTTCTGCGGATCCGCCGTCAGCACGCGCTCGTAGTGACGCACCGCGCGATCCGGCTGGCCGATCGGAGTGTCGTACAGCTCCGCGCAGCGGAACGAGAGGGCGATCTTGGTCGCGGCGTCGGAGGCGCGATCGGCGGCGATGCCGAGCACCTCGACGAGCCCCTCGTAGTCCTCGGCCTCTCGGTAGAGCTGCTCGAGGGCGTCCCAGTCCAGGGCGGCCTGGTACGCGTCCTTCAGGGCGCGCATCGCCTTGGAGTTGCCCGGCTGCACCGCGAGGATCGCCTTCCAGGCCTCCGCGGCCTTCGCGTGATCCTTCACCCGGTCCTTCCACACCGTGCCGAGCTTCGCGAGGAGCTGGATCTTCTCCTCCGCGTCCTCGACCGCCGCGGTCCGCT
Organism: Pseudomonadota bacterium; assembly: GCA_023229365.1. Lineage (NCBI taxonomy): Bacteria > Pseudomonadati > Pseudomonadota > Pseudomonadota bacterium. The sequence continues at coordinate 2,680 of JALNZK010000031.1, forward strand.
TCTCGAGCACCGAGGCGAGCCCCTCCCAGTCCTTGTTCCGCTCGGCGAGCTTCTCGAGGTTCGAGAGCGCTTCCGCCGAGCCCGGGTCCGCGTCGAGCACGCGCCGCCACAGCTCGGCGGAGAGCTGCGGATCCGCGAGCCGCTCGCCCGCGATCTGCGCCATCTCCTTGAGGCACTCGAGGGCCTTCGCGCCGCGGAGCGTCGCGACCTCCTTCTCCATGAGGTCGATGAGCGGTCGCCACGCGCGCCGCTTCTGGTAAACGCCCTTCAGCCCCTCGATGGCCGCGGCGTTCGACGGATCGAGGGCGAGGATCTGCTCGAGCGGCTCGACGGCCCGGTTGAAGTTGTTGAACCGGTCCACCCAGAGCGCCGCGATGCGCTGCAGGATCTCGATCTTCTCGGCCGGGCCCGAGACCGCGTCCGCGCGCTTCCCGAGCACGGCGATGAGGTCGTTCCACCGCCCGCCGGCCTCGTACGCCTTCGTGAGCTCGGCGAGCGCCGTCGCGTCGTCCGGCACGAGGGCGAGGATTTGATCGAAGGTCTTGATGACCATCATCTCGAGGTTGAGGTTGGACTGGTAGATGTCCGCCATCTCCCGAAGCACGGCGACGCGGGCCGCGACGTCCGACTCCGGGACGGCGTCGACCTCGCCCTTGAGCAGGTCCAGCAGGTTGTTCCACTTGCCCGCCTGCCGGTACAGCACCTTGAGCTCCTGCCTCGCCTCGGCGTTCGCCGGCTCCTGGCGCAGCACGTTCTTCCACGCGTCGATCGCCTTCTCGACGTTGCCGCCCTCCGTCCCGGCGAGCTGCGCGATCTCCTTCGTCAGCGCGTCGGCGACCTTCTTGTCGTCCGCGGCGCGCTGGGCGTCGGTGAGGATCTGCAGGAGGCGCGACTTGTCGCCCGTCTCTCCGAGGTACTTGCGGTAGAAGCCGAGCATGCCCGGGTGCGCGGGCGCGTGCTTGCGCAGCCGCCTGAAGTAGGCCTCGGCGTCGTCCATCTTGCCGCGCACGCGCCAGTGGATCATGCCGGCCTGCATGAGCATCGCCATCTCTTCTTCCGGCTTGTTCTGCCCGCGCAGCGCATCCTCGTAAACCGCGACGAGGTGATCCCAGTCCTCCTTCTCCTCGTAGTACTTCACCAGGAACTTGAGCGCCGCGCCGTCGCCGGGGCTCAGGTCGAGCACCTCGGAGTAGCAGAGCGCGGCGGAGTCCATGTCCTCCACCTTGCGGCCGTAGGTGTACCCCGCGGCGAGCAGCATCTGGACGCGCTCCCGTTTCGACTTGCGGCTGTCCGCGAGCTTCATGTACAGCGCCGCGAGATCCGCCCACCGCTCGCGCTCCTTGAGCACGCGCTCGAACAGCCGCGCCGCGCCGAGATGCCCGGGGTCCTCTTCGATCGCGCGCTCGAGCAGGGCGGGGATCTCCTTCCCGCGCTTGTGGTTCTTGTAGGTGCGCTCGGCCGCGCTGTAGAGCATGTGCGCCTTGAGCAGCGGCTCCGTGGTCTCTTCCGCCTGCCGCGTGAAGGTCTCGACGATCTCCTTCCAGTTCGAGCGCTCCGCCTCGATCGCCTCGATGCGGCCGCGCAGCGCCTCGTCTTCGGTTCGCAGCGCGGCAATTCGTCTGAGCAGATCGAGCGCGGCCTTCTGATCGAACAGCTCCTCGTCCTGGATGCGCGCCTGCTCCGCGAGCAGCGCGGCCTCGCGCTCCGGGTCGCCGACGATCGCCGCCTCGAGCTCGAGGATCCTCACGGCGGCCTCGAAACCGCTCGCGGCCGCGAGCCTCTTCCACCCGGCGTCGAGCTCCTCGAGCAGCTCTGCGGCGCAGCCTGCCGCCGCGTCGCCGGTGGCGAGCTCTTCCAATCCGGAAATCGCTTCCTCGGTGTTGGAGTCGTGCTCGAGATTCGAAATCAGGGTTCGGATGCGCTCTTTCATGACTTGATGACCTCGTCCTACCCGCTGCCGGCGAACTGAAGCGGCCGTCTCCGTCCGGTGTCAGCCCACCATGGGGACACCGGAGTCGGAAAACCCCGTCAAACTGCGGAGTTGAAAACGACCATCCGCCCCTTCTTCAAACGTGTGTACGACTTGCGAATATCACCTTAGAAATTTCACTATTCAAAGGCAATCCATGGAAATTTGTACAGCGTGAACACCCATTCAGTATCGCGCCGGCCCCGGCCCGTGCCGTTTTGCGAAACAGCGCGGGCTCCGTTATAGTGGCCGCGGCTCCATGGCAAGCAGCGGTACGGAGAATCGCCGCATCGGGCGCTACGAGCTCCTCGCCGAGATCGGCCGAGGCGGCATGGCGGTCGTCTATCGCGCGCGGGACACCGCGCTCCAGCGCGAAGTGGCGCTCAAGCTCCTCCACCCGCACCTCGCCACCCACCCCGAGGCGAGGAAGCGCTTCGAGCGGGAGGCGCACGCGGTCGCGCGGCTGCACAACCCGTCCATCGTCGAGGTGTACGACTACGCCAACGCGAACGCCGACGAGGTGTACATCGTGATGGAGCTCGTCGAGGGGACGACTCTCCGCGCGTTCCTCGATCAGCGCGGCGGGGAGCCGCTGCTCGCGGAGGCCGCGGCGCTCGTCGCACGCCACGTCTTCGCCGCGCTGGCGATAGCCCACGAGCAGGGCGTCGTGCACCGCGACGTGAAGCCCGAGAACATCCTGATAGGCGCCGGCGGCGCGTTGAAGCTCTCCGACTTCGGGATCGCGCACCTCGTCGGAATCGACCAGATGACCGTCACGGGGCAGATCCTCGGCTCCCCCGCGTACATGTCGCCGGAGCACATCGAGCTCGCCGAGCTCGACGCCCGCGCCGACATCTTCTCGCTCGGCACGCTCATGTACGAGATGTCGGTGGGTTCGATGCCGTTCGCGGGCAAGAACCCGCACCACATCATCAAGAGGATCGTCGAAGGCTACTACGATCACCCGCTGAGCGTGAACCCGGGCGTGGGCCACGGCGTCGCCTCGATCATCGTCCGCTGCATGCAGCTCGATCGCGAGCGGCGGTACTCGTCGGCGGCGGAGGTGGTCAGAGGACTCGACGCGGTGCTCACGGAGATGGGGATCGACCCCGGCCCCGCCGAGCTCGCGGCGTTCCTCGCCGATCCGGACGCGTGGGAGCGGAGCCGGAAGGCGACGGTGGCGGCGAAGACGCTCGCGCTCGGCCACGCCGCGCGGCGCTCGGGCCGGTACCCGATCGCCATGGATCACTACAACCGGGTGCTCTCCCTCGAGCCGGGCAACGAGCGCGCGTTGGACGCGGTCGCCGGCCTTTCCCGGCGGCGCCGGATCCGGCGCTTCCTGGAGCGCGCGGCGCTCTCGCTCGCGGTCGTCGTGGCGACGCTCGCCGTCGTGTGGACGATCGTGATGATCCTGATGAGCGGCGCGGAGGAGAAGGTCGGGAGCGGTGGCGACCGCGCGAGCGGCCGGCACGGGTCCGGGCGCGCGCCGCATCGGACGACCGCCGGCAGGACGGACGCCGGCGCGGCGGGGGGTGATCGCGGCGCCGCGCGAGATGGCGGCACGGCCGGCGACGCGTCCAAGGGAGTGCGCCTCGTCGCGAAGCGCCCCGCCGTGAAGCCCAAGGTGCTTCTTCGCGAGGTCGTCTTCAACCCGTCGCCCATGCGCGTCGACGTCGACATCGACGGCGCCGAGCGGTTCGTCTTCAAGACCACGGATCGTTCGCGGCGCCTCATGGTCGGCCCTCACATCGTCACGTTCATCCCCGAGGACCCGCGCCTCGAGCCGCTCCGCAAGGAGATCAGCGTGCCGGTCGGGGACGGGCCGTTCTCCGTCGGCGCGCGCCTCAAGTGGCGGCCGGCGCACCTCAAGATCGCGAGCAACATCGACGCCCTCGTCGAGGTCGTCGGCCGCACGCCCGGCCGGACCAACGCGTTCTTCGACGTCGCCGTCGAGAGCGGCCCCGAGGAGCGCATCAAGGTCGCGGTGAGCGCGAACGGCTACCTTCCTCGCGCGAGGCAGGTTACAATCGCCGCCGGGGAGGACGTGGAGATCACCATCGATCTCCAGCGGGCGCCGACGGCGCCGTGACCTCTCGGGACCGGGGAGGGCGAGGCGGGATGAAACGGGCGATTGCGGTTGCCGCTGCGGCACTCACGATGCTCGTCGCGGCGCGCGGCGCGGCGGACGAGTTCCAGGACTTCGCGAACGCGAAGAACGCGTACGAGGCGGGCGAGTACGAGACCGCCGTCGCCCGCTTCGAGGAGCTGCGCGCGGCCGCGCCGAAGAACAGGGGACTCGTCGAGGAGCTGCACAAGCTGCTCGGCGTGAGCTACCTGTTCCTCGGGAACACCGTCAAGGCGGAAGAGAATTTCCTCGAGCTGCTCTCGGACGACCCGACCTTCGCGCTGGATCCGCTCGTCTTCCCGATCGACGTCATCGACTTCTTCGCGGAGGTGAAAGGGAGGCACGCGGAGCGCCTGGGCGCGCTCGCGGAGGCGCGGGCGGCCGAAGAGGAGTCGAAGAAGCGCGCGGAGGAGGAGAATCGCCTCTTCGAGATCGAGCGACTGAAACGCAACGTCTATGTCGGCCGCGAGATCGAACGCCGATCGCCGCTCGTCGCCGTGCTGCCCTTCGGCGCGGGCCAGTTCCAGAACGGGCACAAGGTCAAGGGCGGCCTGCTGCTCGGGAGCGAGCTCCTCCTGGCCACCGCGGCGATCACGACCTTCGTCCTGCACGAGCAGCTGCGCGGCGAGGCGGCCAATCCGATCGCCTCGAAGGCGGAGCGGGACCGGTACGAGCGCCTGGAGGCGGGCTACCGGATCTCGAACACCGCGTGCGTCGCCACGCTGGGTGCCGTGATCATCGTCGGCGTGATCGACTCGCTCCTCTATTTCCAGAAGGAGATCGTGACCTGGAACCGGATCGAGGAGCGGGACGTGCCCAAGGAGCTCCGGCGCAAACCGGTCGCCGCGCTCGTCGCCCCGTTCCCCACGAACGGGGGGGTGGGCATCGCCGCAGCGGCGCGGTTCTGAGATCGGCTCGGATTCTTACGGAAAAACTGGAGGTCGGCCTGTCGGGTTACGGAACGGCCGGAGCTTCCGGGGCCGGCTCTTCCGCGGCCGGAGCCTCGGGAACTTCCGGCTCCGGGGTCTCGACGGCCGGCTGATCGGCAGCGGGGACCTCGGTCGCCGGAGGCGTAGCGCCGCCGCAGCCGAAAGCGAAACCGAACAGGGCAACCATCACAATCGCGAGAAACTTCTTCATTGATCGAATCCTCCTTGAAAGAGCGAGCCTCTCCCCGCCCTCGCTTCTTGCCCTAGTCAAAGGGTTTCACCTACCTAGCTCCGCCGGGGGAGCGATGTCAAGTTTCAAAAGCATCAGAACGCGGAGCCTATCGAGAGGTACCACGCGAACCGGTCCTCGTGCGGCCGCTTGTCGAGGTTCAGCCCGAGATCGAACGAGAGCGGGCCGATGGGCGTCATGTACCGCAACCCGAGGCCCGACACCGGGCGAAGCGCCATCTCCTTGAGCAGGTTCTTCCGATCGCGCCACAGGTTCCCCGCCTCGGTGAACACGCCGCCGTAGAACCCCTTGGCGAGCGGGAAGCGGAACTCCGCCCGGGCGAGGAACATCGACTCGCCGCCGCGCTGGTTGAGCAGCGCCGCCGCCGTGTCGTCGTAGTCCCGGATCTCCCTCTTCCACGACTGGTAGATGTCCTCGGGGACGACGGAATCCTCCGGGAAGCCGCGGAGCGTGCTCACGCCGCCCATGTAGAAGTAGCGATCGGCCCAGGTCGATGAGCTGGGATCGAGGTGGAACACGTACCCGACCGACGCCGACAGCGCGAGCACCATCTTCCTGCCGATGATCGGGATGTAGCCGGACAGCGACGCCTCGGCGCGGATCAGGCTCGAGAAGCGGTCGATGTACTGCACCTCGCCGGTCTCGGGATCGACGACGTCCTCGCCGTCCGGTCCCTTGGCCGCCTGCCGGCCGAAGTTCGCGAGCGAGCGCACGTAATCCGCGTTGATCGACGCGAACACGCCCCTGCTCGGGTTGAAGACGTCGTCGCGGAAGTCGAGCGACACCGTGAGCCCGGTGACCGAGAACAGCGACTCGCCCTCGGGGAGCAGCGCCCACTTCTGGAACTGCGGCGACGCCTGGAGCGACGTCGCCCCCCCGTCCGCGCTCGTGATCGGCGGCAGATCGAGGGTCGTCCACTCGATGCCGGTGCGCAGCTCTATCGGGAGCGCCTTCAGGCGGTTCGACGTGGCGCGCAGGTAGCTGCTCGTCCTGTCCGCGCTGAACGCGGGGCTGTTCGTGCGCTCGTTGATCACGTCGAGGCCGAGCCCCAGGATGCCGCCCGTGCCCGGCACGTGGGGCGTGGAGATGCCGGCGAGGAGGTGGCGCTCGAGGCGCTCGACCACGCTGAGCTCGCGGTAGCGGGCCTCGAAGTCCTTGAGCGCCTTGCCGGGGAACAGGAGCCGGTAGTTGGCGCGGGCACGCAGGCGCGCCGAGATGGCGAGGCCGCCGACGTTGCGGTATCCGTACTCGAAGCCCGCGCGCACCCCCTCGACCGTGGCGACGCCGCCGCGCAGCTCGAGGTACTGCGGCTTGCCCTCCCCCACCTGGACCACGACGTTCTTCTCGGCGGACGCGACGTTCGGCGCCGCCATCTGCACGGTCGCGCTGTCGAAGATACCGAGCCCCATGAGCCGCTCCTCCGACTTGCTGAGCTTCGCGGGGGTGATCACGTCGCCCGGCTCGATCGTCAGCCGGTCCAGGATCAGCCGCCGGGAGGTGGCGACGTTGCCGCGCACGAAGATCCGCCGGATCTCGGCGCGCGGCCCCTCGCGGATCGCGATGACCACGTCGGCGGCGGTCCCGTCCTGCGACAGCCGGCTCTCCCAGGTCACGTCGGCGAACACGCGCCCCTTGGCGCCGTACGCGGTCTCGACGTCGCGCGCCGACTCGCGGAGCCGGTACTCGTTGTACGGCTGGCCCGGCGCGAGGCCGGCGAGCGCGACGACGTCCCGCTCGGTGAACAACGACGGATCGTTGCCCTCGACCGCGATCCTGTTCAGCAGCGCCTGCGGCCCCTCCTCCACTCCGATCGCGACGATCAGGAGATCCCGATCCGCGTTCAGGAAGACGCACGGCTTGCCCTCCTCGACCTCGCCCTCCGCGGGGTCCCGGCGCACGTCGAGCGGCGAGTACGTCTCGCCCATGGCGTGCATCGGGCCGCGCGTCGCGAGATCGCAGGTGTCCACGACGCGGGCCTTGAGGAAGCCGCGCTCCCGGTACACGCCGGTGAGATGCTCGACCGCCGCTCGATAGATCTCCGGCACGTACGCGTCCTTCGGCGCGACGGTCGGCGAGAGCGCCCCCCGCGGTCGACCGAGCCCCGCGGGCCGCGGATCGGAGAGGCCGAGGCTGTCGACCGTCCGCGTGTTGATGGGCTGAAACACGCCGGTCCGCGCGTTGGACGAGGCGACGAACGCGACGATCTCCCTCTTCAGCTCCTCGTCCGGGATCCGGGAGTTGCCGCTGATGACGATCGCCGCCACGGTGACCGGCACACCCTCGGTGGCGATGAACGCGATCTCCTGGCGTGCCGCTCCTTCGGCGCACGGCGCGAGCTCGGCGGTCCGCGTACGGCGCCCGGCCTCGTCGTAGCAGAGCCGCTCCGCCCGGACGACCGCGTGCAGGAGGCCGCGCTTCACGAGGTGCGCCGCGATTCTCGACCGGACGATCTCCACGGCCGCGGCGGTCGTGCGCAGGCGGCCCTTCCCGGCCGCGACCTCCACGAGCTCGGCCTCGCGGAACCGCCGGAACTCCTCGAACCGCAGGCGGCTCGGCAGCCCGGCGACGATGTCGATCCGGAGCGCGAAGGCGTGCTCGCTCAGGCGCTTCTCCTCGTAGTCGCCGACCGAGGCGTCGTAGTAGCCGAAGCCGGCGAGCGCATCGACGATGGCGTTGCGCGACTCCTCGACGCGCGCGCGATCGCGGACGGTGCCAGGCCGCAGCTCCGCCTTCTTGAGCACGGTGTCGAGCGGGACTTCCTCGGGCAGGCCGCGGATCGTGATCCGGACGTACCTATCCTTGGGGCCCTCGTCGATATCGATCGACAGCGCGACCTGTCCCGCCACCGAGGTGGTCTCCACGGTCAGCGTGGCCCGCGCCTTGCGGTAGCCGCGATCCGCGTACACCCCGAGGAGCGTGTCCCGCCGGACGGTGAGCGCGTCCGCCGTCGGCTCGATCGTGCCGTCCGGCGTGTAGCCGATCGCCCGCGCGACGTCGTCGTCGCTCATCGCGTCGTTTCCGATCACCTCGAGCGCGTGGACGCGGAGCAGCGCCTCGACGCGGACGACGATCGCCGCGCCGTCCCCCCGCCGCTCGGCGAGAATCTCGACGGCGCGGTACGACCCGGTGGCCCAGAGCCGCCGCACCGCGGTCCGCACGAGCGCCCGGTCGAACGTCGCGCCGAGCGGGATCTCGGCGTCCGCGACGGGATCGAACCCCGAGGGCGCGTCCACCGCGCGCACGTCGACGACCGGAAGTCCGATCAGCTGCTCCTCGACGGGTCCCGCGGCCGGGGCGTACGGGCCCTCCTCCCCCTCGGGCGCGGGCACGGCGCCGAGCAGCTCGACGAGCCCGGCGGCGCCGCCGCGATCCGGCGCCGGCGGCGTCTGCGCCGTGGCGATCGCCGGGGCGAGGAGCGCGAGCGCGATGGTGAGAAGTCGCGACATCGATCAGAACTCCAGCCTGAACCTGAGATCCACGCCCAGGTTGCCGGCCTGGCTCTCGTTGTCGTAGTCGGCAAAGAGCGAGAAGTTGTCGTCGATCTTGTATTCCAGATTGGCCTCGATTTCACGCTCCTTGCCCACGCTCGACGATACCGCGATCCAGACGTCCTCCGTGACCTGCTTGCCCACCGAGATCCGCGTCGTGTCCTTGCCGGCCTTCTCGGAGTACTCGTTGTAGATGCGCACATCGACCGGGATCACGTCGCCGCCGACGTTGCTCACGAGATCGCCGATCGGCGCGATGTCGCTGCCGCCGTACTGCTGCCGCTCGGCCTTCGTCATGCCGGTCAGGAGCAGGAACACGAGATCCTCGTTCGAGAGGTACGGCTGTGACGTGAGCGTGATCTTGTAGTCCTCGACCGTGCCCTCGGCCGTGATCGAGACGCGCCAGTCCCGCACCTGGCCGTCGGCGGTCACGCGGAAGGTCGGGTTGCCCGGCCTGAGCCTGTCCTTCCACACGACCGACGCGTACCGCAGGTCGAACACCTGCCCCTGGAACCGCACCTGTCCCTTGGTGCCGAGCACGCGCCCGAGGAACCCGAACATCTGGTTCGAGCCGACGAGCCGGAGCGGCTCCTCCTCGTCGTCGATGCGCAGCGACGCGTCGACCATGTTGTTGCGCACGACGAGGTTCCGCTTGCCGTGGAGCCGCACGTCGTACTCGAAAACGTCGTTCTTCTCCTCGAGGATCTTCGGTATCCCCGAGCCCGCGCGCGCGCCGGTCAGGCTGTCCACCGAGAGATCGGAGATCTGGATCATGCGCAGATCCTCGGTGTAGCGGAAGTCCGAAACCTCCACGTCGCCGGTCACGTACGGCAGGCCCCTCTTGCCCCGCCGCAGGAGCAGGCCGTCCTTGATCGTCGACGCGCTGAGCTCGAGGTCCTCCATGAGCTGGAGCGAGAGGCGTTCGGCCGTCGCGCGGAAGCGGTAGTCGCGGATCCCGAACCCCTCGAGATCCAGCTGCCCCTCGACGCCGACCCGGCCGCCCGCGAAGCGGCCACCGAAGCCCGTGAACCGGATCGTCTTCGCGTTGAGCGCGATGGCGCCGGTGACGTCCTCGATGGGCGTCGGCAGCCCGCGGATCGTCGCCGAGCCGCCCTCGACCTGCGCCTTGCCGTACAGGCGGGGATCGCCCCACGGACCGCTCGCGGTCCCCTCGAACCGGAGCACGCCGCCGCTGCTCGTCACAGGATCGATGAACGCCGCGAGCGCACCGAGATCGGCGAGGCCGCGGATCTTGAGCTGCATCCTCTCGTACGACGCGCGGCCGGACAGGTCGAACACGAGCTGGTCGCCCCGAAAGCGCGAGCGCCGCAGCCGGAACTGGTCGCGATCCGCGGTGATCACGACGTCCTTCTCGTTGATGAACCGGAAGTCGTTGACGCGGACGCGCACCTCGTTCAGCGACACGCGGCCCGTGAGGCCCGGGACGACGCCGGCCCGCCCCTCCCCGAGCCGCCCCCGCAGGGCGAGCTCGCCCGTGAGGTTGACGCTCATCTTCTGGCCGCCCGTGTCGAGCTCGAGCAGGCGCACCACATCGACGTCGTACGCGAACCCCTCGACCTCGAAGCGGAGCGTCTTGAGATCGAGCGTGCCGTGCTCGAGCGTGAACAGATCGCCGCCGAGGTAGCCGCGGGCGGTGAGCCGCATCCCGTCGACGCCGAGCTCGAGGTGGCTCGTCCCGTAGCGCACGCCCCCGCGCACCGTGTCGTCGACGCGCAGATCGGCGGTGCCCTTCGGCCGGTCGAGCGTGCCGCCGAGCACGATGAACGCCTGGGCGACCCCCTCGACGCCGAGCGCGTGCACCGACTCGTAGTCGATGCTCGAGATCGGGAGCTCGCGGGCCATCCCCATCACGTCGATCGCCCCGTCCGCGGCCACGGCGCCGGTGAGCGAGATCGTGCCGGTCCCCTTCTTGGCGTCGAACCTGTTCACCGTGAGCTGCCCGTCGTCGTAGACGAGCTCGGCGCCTCCGCCGCCGAAGCGCTCGCCGAACAGCTCGAGATCCTCGTGATCGACGCTTGCCTCGAGGCGCAGCCTCTCGGGCCGCTGCGCGTACTCCACGGCCACGCGGCCGAAGATCAGGCCGCGGGGGGCCCCGTAGCGCGCGAGCGGGAGGCCGAAGGAGCGGCCGAGCTCCTCGATCGCGGCCTTCTCCACCTCGATCTTGGCCTGGACCTCGAGGCCGCGGCGCCCGCCGAACGCGACCGAGATCTCGCGGGAGGAGAGCGTCGTGCGCGGGCCGCGCGCGACGAGCCCGTCGAAAGACAGCGTCGGGTACGCGAACCGCACACCCGCCTCGGCGCGTTGGAACGCGACGCCGGCGAACACGACGTCGTCGAACGCCGCGGAGCCGACGATGCGCGGATCGCCGTAGTGGGCGTCCGTGATGGCGGCCGACACGCTGCCGCGCCCGGCGACCTCGAGCCCCGCGATGTGCCCGAGATCGCCGAGATCGAACCTGTCGGAGCGGGCGACGAGCCGCCACCCGCGCTGCAGGCTGAAGTTGAACCCGAGGTCGATGAGCACGCGCGAGCTCCCGAACCGCGCCTCGAGGCCGTCCGCGGTGATCGCCCGCTCGCCGACGTGGAGCGGCCCGACGACGGTCGCCTCGTCGAGGTGCAGGAGCGCCTTCCTCTTCGGGCTCCGGAACCCCTCGGACCAGACCGTGTGATCCTTCACCTCGATCCGGTTCTGGAGATCGAGCGACAGGGGCTTCAGGTGGCCGCGGATCCGGCTCGTGCCGGACATGCGCTGCGTGACCTGCGCGCCCGTCAGCGTCATCGCGGCGAGGAGGTGCCCGAGCTCCACGTCCTCGAAGTCGGCCGTCGCGTCGATGGTCATCCGGTCGTCGAACGCGAGGTTCCCCTCGAGGCGGATCACGCCCTCGGCGGCGCGGATCTCGACCTCGGAGAACGAGACCCCCTGCGGCGAGTACGACACGGCGCCGGTCACGTCCCCGATGACGAACTCGTCGACCTTTCCGGACTTGAGCTCCGCGCGGCCGCGGACGTTCAGCTCGGGCTCTCCCATCGCACCCATGCGCACGGACACCTGGCCGGCGAACCCGACGAGCCCTTGCAGCGCCGGGAGCGGCAGCGGCAGCCGGCCGAGCTCCTCCAGCCGCACCGAGACGTCGAGATCGGAGACGCGCGGGCCGTTCGGCCAAACGGGCACGGGGATGTACGCGTCGCGGGCCTCGAGCTGCGCGCCGCCGATCTTCACGGCGACGTGGCGGACGTCGACGCCGGACTCCGAGAGCGCGACCCGGAACTCGAGCCGCTCGAGCCGCTCGTCCACGGTCGCGTCGCCCTTGCTCCAGCGCGCGCTCGCGCCGGCGACGAGGCCGCGGACCTCGATCGCGTCCGCATCCTCGGCGCCCGTCACGTCGAGGCTGAGCCCCTCCACCACCGCGTGCAGGACGCCGAGCTGCGCGGGATCCTCGACGGTCGCCTCGACGCGCCCGTCGGAGAGCGCGAACACCTCGAACCGCGGGATGGCCGACAGGTCGAGGCGCAAGGGCTCGTCGCCCGGCTTCTTTGCCGCCTCCGACCGCAGCTTTCCGATGGTCGCGGCGTCGAGCTGCACGCGGCAGCGGGGCGCGCCGAGGTAGACCTCCTCGACGACGAACGAGCCGCCCACGAGCGCGAGCACGTCCGGCGCGAGCTCCGCCTCCTCGATCGTGCACGAGACGCGGCCCTCGGCGTCCTGCGCCGTGATGCCGCGCAACGTCAGCCGCGGCGGGAGGACGCCGACGTCGATCTTGCTGAACGCGATGACGAACCCGGTCTGCTCCTGAACGGCCTCGCGCACGACCGCCGAGATGCGGCGCGAGCCGGGCTCGGAGGTCGCGTACAGGAGCACCGCCGTGGCGAGGAGCCCGATGATCGCCAGGGCGACGAACACGATCTTGCCGATGCGCTTAAGCACGACCACCTTCCGGAAGATGGACGAACCTCTCGGCTATGGAGATCGCACACACCATTGCCTACATTGTACGACATTATCTATAACTATGTGAAATTATTTGAAGAAGATGACTTCTGGAACAAACGGACACGAACGCAACTACACGTAATAACTCATCATTTGTAGGATGATAAACTACTTTAGACTACATAGAGAACAAAGAAGGCAGGTCAGATATCGAACCCGAACTGGAGGATGAGCGTGCTCGCGTACTGCTTCGCCTCCGCCGGCAGCGAGCCGCTGGGCACGTACCCCGGCAACGCCTCGGCGCACCCCGCGTCCTCGAGGTAGGTCGCGCACATCGCGAGAGGCCCGCCGAACCTGTCGAACATGTAGTTCACGCGGATCTGTCCGTGGATCCCCTCGATGTGGAACTGCGGGCCGGCCGTGACGCGCAGCTGCTCGTCGTCGCGGAGCTCGGTGTCCGGATCGAAAACGTCGACGCGCGCGAACAGCTCGAGCCAGTCGCCGACGATCATGTAGCCGACGTGTCCCATGGCGCCGAACGCGAGGACGTCGGGCCGCGTGTCGCGCTCCGCCCGCCGGACGAGATCGAGCGCGCCGCCGGCGATGAGATCGAACCCGTGATCGTTGTAGCGGGCCTCCAGGATCGGCTGGATGTGGCGCTCGGAGCCGCTCGGCGCGCGCTGCCCGGGCTCGAGCTGCGCGACGGCGAGGTCGCTCACCTCGAACGCGAAGAACGAGGCCGCGCGGAGCTCCAGGCCCGCGGCCGGGCGGAGCCACAACCCGACGAGGACGTCCTTGTAGTCGTCCCCGTCCGCGAACGAGTTGACCCCGCCGTTGAACACGCCGCCCTCGATCGCGAGCCAGTCGAGCACCTCGACGCGCGCCTCGAGCCCGAGGTTGCGGAAGCGCCCGAGCGAGGCGGCGTTGCCGTGCACGTAGAGCGGGTAGGCGATCGCCCCGAGGCGCGTGGGGCGCTCGGGCATCAGGAGCCCCCACCGCGGGACGAAGCGGCCGATCCGGAACGCCGCGCCGATCGCCGGGATGCGCCATGTGAGCGCGACGTCCGTGACGAACGGCACGCCCGACGTCGAGCGCGCGTCGCCGCCCGGCCCGTACCGCCGCGCGCCCGGGATGACCCCCGCCGCCGTGTCTCCGGCGAGCTCGAGCGAGAGGCTCGCCGACGCGAGCGTCCCCTCGAGCGCGATCGCCGCGTGGTGCAGCGCGAACGCGTTCCGCCTTCCGTCGGCCTCGTCCGGCAGGTACTCGTACCCGATCTGCGCGAACGTGCCGAGCGCGATCGAGCCGTAGCGGCTGCGCACGATCGCCACGCCGTCGTCCGTGGGCTCGATCTCCTCCTCCCCGTCCGCGACCTCGACGCCGCCGTCCGTGGCCTCCTCGGCGTACGGGTCGTCGGATGGCGCGTCGGCGGCCCGCGCCGGGCCGGGCGCAGCGAGCAGCGCCGCGGTCAACGCCCAGAGCACGTATCGGTTCATCGCACCTCCGCTCCCGCCGTCCGGCGACACGGGCGAGGGTACATCGGGCCCGGGAGGCTCCGCAAGCGGTGGCACCCGCAACCGGCGCTTGCAACCACTCCAATGAAAAAAAACAGCGCCTTCGGAATCAGCGAGGTTGCGCGACGGCCGTGGCGGATATATTTGGAAGAGCATTCAGTTGACGGGGGACCGCGATGACCGAAGACGAAGACACGAAGGAAGCGCTGGAGAACGGGTCCTCACCCGAGGACGGCGCCGAGGCGGCCCCAGCGCACGAGGAAGCTGACCCGCTCGCGCCTCTCGGCGACCCCGCGCAGACCGCCGAGGCCGATCTCTTCCCGCAGACCGGTGTCGACGCGGCAGGAGCCGAGGACGATCCGGAAAGCGCCGCTGGAAAACACGACAGCGACGTGGAGGAGGCCAGGCCGTTCGCGACCTCCGACGCGCCGTGGGTCGGCGCGGAAGAGAAGTGGCTCGCGGGCGCCGGCGACGACGCGGCCGGGCCCTTTCCCGCGGCGGGAAAGGACGAGCCTCCGGCGCCGGACGCGAAGCCCGTGCCGTCGCTCGGCGATGACGACGACGCTCTCCTGCTCAGCCCGCATCAGATCCCCGTGCTCCCCTCCCTCATCCCGCCGCCTCGCGCGGGCATGGGGACCGGGGCCAAGGTCGGGATCGCCGCCGCCGTGATCGTCGTCCTCGCCGCCGCTGCGATGGTCTGGTGGATGAACCAGCGCTTCGCGGAGCGGGAGCAGGAGATCCTCGCGCTGCGCGCCTCCGACAAGCAGGACGTCTCCCGGCTCGAGGCGCAGATCCGCGAGCTGCTCGCCAAGGGCGGCTCCGCGAACCAGCAGCGCGCGAACGAGCTCCAGGCCGAGCTCGACGCGGCGAAGGCGGGGAGCGCCCCTATCGAACCGGAGATCGCCGCGGCCGAGACCGACGAGGAGCGCCGCCGCCGCCACGAGCGGGACTCCGACACGAGGGACACGGCTTCGGGCGACGTCGCAAAGGCCCCGGCCGAGCCGGCCACGCCGTACGACGAGCCCGCCGCGGCGACCGCCCCGGCCGGGACGGCCGGCGCCAAGAGCCCGGACGAGGAGGATCTCCTCGCGAGCGCGTTCACCAAGCCGGCGGCCGCCGCGGCCGATGCCCCGGCGCCGGCCCAGGGCGCGACCGAGTTCCCGCTCGGCGGCACGGCGCTTCCGAAGAGCCCGTCGCGGGACCAGGTGAAAACCGCGATGGATGCGATCGCGCCACAGGTGAGGAAGTGCGGCGGCGAACCCGGCGGCCGGGTCGTCGTGTCGCTCGCCGTGGCCGGGGCGACGGGCCGCGTCCTGAGCGCGGAGCCCTCGGGGGACGCCGCCGGCACCCCGCTCGGGCTGTGCGCCGCGCGCGCGGTCAAGCTCGCCAAGTTCCCGCCGTTCCAGCAGGACCGCCTGCAGATCAAGTACCCGTTCGACCTGTGAGGCGGGCGGCAGCTACTCCCAGAAGATCCCGAGCGCCGAGGGGTCCCAAGAGCGACGGTACCACCGCGCGAGCGCCTGCTCGGCGAGCTTGCCGCGCGGGCTGAACCCGGCGCGGATCTCCTGGGTCTCGTCGTACGGATCCGAGAAGTACTTCCACACGAACAGCCCCGCGAACCACGGGCGCGGCGCGAGCTCTTCGAGCACGGCGTCGTAGGCGTCCGCCTGGTACGCCTCGTCGTAGACGAGCCCGCCGCAGTGCTCGGGCCACTCCCACGGCGCGAGCGCCGAGTCCCGCGCGCTCTTCACGCCCATCTCGGTGAACAGCACCGGCCGGTCCCAGAAGAGCGACAGCCCCTCGAGCCCTTCCGCCACCCGCCGGGCGGTCGCGCGCATCGCCTCGTAGCCGTCGCCCGGCCTCTGCGCGAGCGGCCAGAACGCGTTCACGCCGATCGCGTCGAGCGCGTCCCAGAACGGCACCTCCTCGACCTCGTCCCAGTTCGCCGAGTACGTCAACGGGCCCGAGTAGGCGCCCCGCACCGCGGCGACGAGCGCGCGCCACTCGGCCTCGCGCCAGTTCGTCGAGCTCTTGAACTCCACGCCGATCGAGAAGAGATCCGCGCCGACCTCCTCGGCGAGCCGGGCGAACCGGACCGCGAACGCCTCGTACGCCGCGAACCAGGCGCGCCACGCCTCCTCCGGGCCCGGATCGATCTCGCCGCGCCACTCGCCGGACATCACGTAGACGTGCGGGACGATCGCCACGCGCAGGCCGCGCGCCTTCGCCATCGCCGCCGTGCTCCGGATCAGCTCCTCGTTGCGCTCGATCGGGATCTCGAAGTCGGGCTCGATCTCGACCGAGGTCAGATCGTCCATCCGGCCGAACGGCGTGATCGAGATCCAGGTCGCGCCGAGCGCGGCGATCTCCTCGACCGCGATCTCGCACCGGGCGCTGCCGTACCCGACCGGGCCGAGCATGCCGTCCTCGATCGGCGCGAGCGTGACGCCTCGGAAAAGCGCCGCGGAGCCGGGCGCCGACGCCAGGGCCGCCGCCAGCGCGAGGACGGGTGGGATCGATCGCGGCACGGGATCAGATCCCGAGCTCGGCGCGCCGCCTCGCGACCGCGGCCTTCTCCTCGTCGGAGCCCGCGAGCTCCTCCGCCCGCGCGAGGTAGCGCCCGATGAGATCCTTCTTCTCGCCGCCCGCGCCGAGCAGCCGCGCGGCCTCGAGGTTGTACGCGAGATGGTGCGCCACGTCGTGCCCGACCGCGAGGTGCCGGTAGAGGCTCGCGGCCTTGTCGAGCTGCCCCTTGCCCTCGTAGATCTTCGCGAGGGGGATCGCGGCGAGCGGGTCGATCTGCTCGTGCTCGCCGAGGGACGCCGAGTGCTCGATGACGGCGAACAGGTTCTCCTCCGCCTCCTTGGGCTTGCCCATCGCGAGGTACGTGATCCCGAGCTCCCGCACCACGCTGAAGTCGGGGCGCATCGTGCCCATCAGCTCCGCGGCCTTGTCGAGCGCGGCGATCGCCTCCTCGAACTTCCTCCTCTCCCTGAGGAAGACGCCGAGCCCGGCCCAGACCGTGTGGTTGGCCGGGAGTGTGCGCGTCGCCTCGACGAGCATCCGCTCCGCCTCGTCGAGCCGCTCGGCCTTCGCGTGGATCCGCGACAGCGCGGCGAGCGCCGTGACGCGCTTCTCCGCCGCCTCCTCGTCGCCCTCGCTCGCCTCCACGAACCTGCCGAGGGCCTCGATCGCGGACTCGGTCAGCCCGGCGCGCGCCTTGGCGAGGCCGAGCTCGAGGTGGACGTAGTAGTGCTCCGGCTTCTCCTCGGACGCGGTGTCGCTCTCGGCGAGCGCGCGCTCCATGAGCAGCACCGCGTTCGCGTGGTCGCCGTCGTGCCCGGCGAGCACCGCCTCGCGGAAGCTGTCGGGCAGCGCAGCGTACTCGTCGGCCTGCGCGTCGGTCCACGTGCCCGCGATCACCGCGATGAGCTCGTCCTCGGTCATCTCGGCCGCGTCCGAGACGAGCTGGCGCGCGATGTCGGCCTCGTACTGCTTGCGGCGCGCCTCGACGGCGGCCGCGATCTCGGGCTCGCCGCAGATCTCGACCGCGTCGTTCAGGCGTTCGCGCGCGTCCTCCACCTCGCCGGACTCGGCCAGGGCGTCCGCCTCGGCGATCCGCCTCTGCGCGAGATCGCGCCGGCACCGCGCGACCTTGTCCCGCACGGCCTGCACGGCCGCACCCTCGGCCCTGTCGACCTTGCGCAGCGCCCGCTCGTACGCCATCTTGGCCTCTCCGAGCCTCCCCTCGGCGAGGTGCTCGTCACCCTCGTCGCGGTTGCTCTCGAACGTGCCGCCCATGAGCTTCGTGAAAAATGACATGGCAGATCTCCTCGCGTCCCGCGCCCCTCTCCATGCCCGAGAACGCCGTCGTTGTCACGCGATTGGGGCCGCCGCCTGAGCTGGTGCGCCGGGATCTCTCCTGCGAAAACGACGGCCGCGGCGGCGGTGCTGCGAAGAGCGCACGGGCCGGATGCCGCCCCTCTCGCGTAAAGTCATAGAAGGAAGCAACGTCCCCTATCCCTGAAGGTGTCGCAACCTTCCAATTACCAATTTCCGGCGAGCCTGGCTGCGGCTCTTCGCGCGCAGCTCTGCGTCGCCGGCGTTTCGGAAAGGGTGGAAAAATGGAAATTGGAAGGTTACGACACCTTACCCACCTTACCTACCCCCTCGCACACGACCTTGTGCAGCTCGGTCGCGGATAGACTCGCCCCTCCGCATGGCGTCGGCGGGGCGAGAGGGCGGAAGGCTCGGTCAGATGCTCATGTCGGTGAGGAGCGAGACGAGCCGCTCCTTGGGGAGATCCGAGGAGACGGCGTACGCCATGTCGCCGTCCACGGTCACGGCGACGTTGTAGCCGTTGTGCCGGCCGAGCAGCACCTCGCGCCCGGCGGCGCGCACCACCGTGCCGCCCCGGATCTGGAGGTGCTCGACCGGGAAGATCATGAGCGTCACGCGGTGGCCGTCCACGTTGTAGACCATATGCGCGGCCTGCGCCGACTGGACGTTGGAGAGGCGGGCGCCCTCGAAGCTCGCGCCGGCGAGCTTCAGCCTCGGCGCGCGCACCGGGAAGTCGACCTTGCCGCGGAACCACGAGGCCGCGGCGGCCGGATCCGCGGAGCGCACCTCGAGCGGAAGATCGCGGGAGTGCCGCTCCACGACGTCGTTGACGACCGCGGCGAGCGGCTCGTCCGCCGGGGCGGGCGCGCGGCCCACGTTGAGCACGACGAGGAGCGCCGCGGCCGCGGCGAGCGGCGCCGCCACGGCGGCCGTGACGAGCCGGGTGTTGCGCCGCCGGGAGGGCAGGCCCTCGATCTTGGCGCGCAGGAGCGCAGGCGTCGCGATCCGCGCACCGGCGGCCGCGAGCTCGGACTTGATCCGGCGCTTCAGGCCGGCGAGCGCCGCGCAGGACGCGCAGCCGTCGACGTGCGCCTCCACCTCCAGGATAAGCCCCGTCTCGAGCTCGCCGTCGACGAAGGCGTCGAGGTACTTCTTTGTCTCCGCGCAGTTCATGACCCACTCCCGTGCCGCTTGCGGAACTCGTCGAGATCCGCCGGCGCGCCGTCGTCGTCCGCCGCCGCCTCGGGCGCGCTCACGAGCCCGGCGGCCACGGCGTAGTCGACGAGGGACTTCTGCAAGAGCCGCCGCCCGCGGTGCAGGCGCGACATGACGGTCCCGATCGGGCAGCCGATCATCTCGGCGATCTCCTTGTAGGCGAACCCCTGCATGTCGGCGAGCACGACGACGATTCGGAAGTCGTCCGGCAGCTCGTCGAGGGCGCGCTCGAGATCGCGCTGGAAGAAGCGCGAGAAGACCGCCGCCTCGGGGTCCGCGGCGTGCTCCCGCGCCTGCCGGTCCAGCACCTCGTCGTACAGGGGCTCGACCGCGGCGCGCTCCACGTAGCGGCGCTCGTGGATCCTGTGCCGGTAGTCGTTGATGAACGTGTTCGTCAGGATGCGGAACAGCCACGCCTTGAGGTTCGTCCCCCACTCGAAGCCGTCCGCCGCGCGGAACGCCCGGAGGTACGTGTCCTGGACGAGCTCCTCGGCCCGCGCGCCGTCGCGCGTCAGCTTGAGCGCCGAGGCGTAGAGCGCATCGAGGTGCTCGACGCACGCCGCCTCGAACTCCCTGCGCCTGTCCGCGCGCTTGCCCTCGGAACGCCTCGTCAACATACGGGCCGCCACCTCCGTCCGGCTCAACGCCCCGGCCGCCATCTTATTCCAATTCCCGGCCGGCGCCGCGCCGCGCGTTCCGGAATTCCAGGAAAGCCGTTGTCTCGCGAGGTCTTTCCCCGACCGCGCAGTCGTTGTAAGGTGGGTCTCCCGTGGCAACCGGAGCCTGAACCATGGACGATGCGAACGGCAAAACGACGACCAGCGAGGCGCCCGCCGAGGCCGCGGCGGCGCAGCCCGAACCGGAGCTCGAGATCGCGGTCGAGGACGATCAAGAGGAGACGATTGCGGCGCTCGAGGCGAGGCTCGCCGAGGAGCACGACAGGCTCCTGCGCACCGCCGCGGAGCTCGACAACGTCCGCAAGCGCGCCCGGCGCGACGTCGAGGACGCCGCGGTCCGGGGTCGCGCCGAGATCCTCTCCGAGATGCTGCCGACGATCGACGCGCTGGATCTCGCGCTCAAGAACATGGACGACTCGGCCCCTGCGCGCGCGACGTTGGAAGGCGTCGAGATGGTGCGCCGCCAGTTCCTCGCCTCCATGGCGCGGTTCGGCCTGAAGCCGATCGACGCCGTCGGCGCCGTGTTCGATCCGAGCTTCCACGAGGCGGTCGCGCAGATCCCGGACGCCGAGCGCCCGGCCGGGACGGTGATCGAGGAGCTGCGCCGCGGCTACCTGCTCGGGGAGAGGCTGCTGCGGGCGACGCTCGTCGTCGTGTCGTCCGGGGCGCCCGCGCCCCAGCCCGCCGACGCTCCGGACGAGGGGGAAAACAATGGCTGACGATCGCATCATCGGCATCGATCTCGGGACCACGAACTCCTGCGTCGCCGTGATGGAGGGCAAGGACGCGATCGTCATCCCCAACGGCGAGGGGAGCCGCACGACGCCGTCCGTCGTCGGCATCACCGAGACCGGCGAGCGGCTCGTCGGGCAGGTCGGCAAGCGCCAGGCGGTCTCGAACCCCGAGAACACGATCTACTCGGTGAAGCGCCTCATGGGCCGCGCCGCAACCTCGCCCGAGGCGACGCGGCAGAAGGACATGTGCCCGTATAAGATCGTCGCCAGCGACAACGGCGACGCGTGGATCGAGGCGCGCGGCAAGCGGATGAGCCCGCCCGAGATCTCGGCGATGGTGCTCGCCGAGATGCGCGCGGTGGCCGAGAGCTACCTCGGCTGCAAGATCTCCCGCGCCGTGATCACGGTGCCCGCGTACTTCAACGACGCGCAGCGCCAGGCGACCAAGGACGCGGGGCTCATCGCCGGCCTCACCGTCGACAGGATCATCAACGAGCCGACCGCCGCGGCGCTCGCGTTCGGGCTCGACAAGGCGGGCAAGGCGAGCGGGCGGATCGCCGTGTACGACCTCGGCGGCGGCACGTTCGACATCTCGATCCTCGAGATCGCGGACGGCGTTTTCACCGTCAAGTCCACGAGCGGCGACACCTTCCTCGGCGGCGAGGACTTCGACCAGCGCCTCGTCGACCACTTCGCCGCGCGCTTCCAGGAGGAGCACGGGATCGATCTGCGCAAGGACAAGATGGCGCTGCAGCGCCTGAAGGAGGCGTCCGAGCGGGCCAAGCACGAGCTCTCCTCGTCGACGACGACCGAGCTGAACCTCCCGTTCATCGCGGCCGCCGCGAGCGGGCCCAAGCACCTGATCGCGTCGTTCGAGCGGCAGGAACTCGAGGAGCTCGTCGACGATCTCGTGCAGCGCACCTTCGAGCCGTGCGCCCAAGCGCTCAAGGACGCGGGCGTCACGGTCAAGGATCTCGACGAGATCCTGCTCGTCGGCGGCATGACGCGGATGCCGCTCGTCCAACGCGCGGTGGAGGAGTTCTTCGGGAAGAAGCCGCTGCGCGGCCTGAACCCGGACGAGGTCGTGGCGATCGGCGCGGCGGTCCAGGGCGCGGTGCTGCTCGGGCAGGTCGAGGAGGTGCTGCTGCTCGACGTCACGCCGCTCTCCCTCGGCCTCGAGACCGGCGGCGGCGTGTTCACGAAGCTCATCGAGCGCAACACGACGGTGCCCACGCGGAAGCGGCAGACCTTCACCACGAGCATCGACAACCAGAACTTCGTGCCGATCCACGTGCTCCAGGGCGAGCGGCCGATGGCGGCGGACAACACGACGCTCGCGAAGTTCGAGCTGACCGGCATCCCGCCCGCGCCGCGCGGCGTGCCGCAGATCCAGGTCACCTTCGACATCGACGCCAACGGCATCGTGTCGGTGTCCGCGCGCGATCTCGGCACGAACAAGGAGCAGACGGTCCGCGTGACGGCCCACTCCGGCCTCTCGGATCGGGACATCCAGCGGATCATCACCGAGGCCGAGGAGCAGCGGCTCAAGGACGAGGGCCGCAAGGATCTCGCGGAGGCCCGCCTCGAGGCCGAGTCGCTCCTGTACACCTCCGAGCGCGCGGCCGAGGAGTACGGCGGCGTCGTGTCGCGCGACGACCTGGCGCTGATCCTCTCCGACATCGCCGCGCTGCGCGAGGCGGTGGCGGGCGAGGACGCGGACCGCGTCCGCGAGCTCAAGGCGCAGCTCGAGTCCTCGGCGTTCCGGATCGCCGAGGCGATGTACACGAACGTCCAGCCCGCCGACGACGCGATGGTGATGGACGGCGCGCCCCCGGAAGAGGGCGACGGCTCGGGCGAGAGCTAGGCCGCGGCGGATGCCGACGAAGCGGGACTACTACGAGGTGCTCGAGGTGCCGCGCGGCGCGGAGGCGGCCGAGCTCAAGAAGGCGTACCGGCGCCTCGCGATGAAGTTCCACCCCGATCAGAACCCCGACGACGCGGGCGCGGCCGAGAAGTTCCGAGAGATCACCGAGGCGTTCCAGGTGCTCTCCGATCCGCAGAAGCGCGCGGCGTACGACAGGTTCGGGCACTCGGCGCCGGACATGGGCGGGTTCGGCGGCGCGGTCGACCTCGGCAACATGACCGACTTCTTCGAGTCGATCTTCGGCTCCGTCTTCGGCGGGGCGCGCCGGCCGCGGCGGCGGCGGGGACGGCCCGGCCGCAACCTGCAGTACGATCTCGATCTCTCGCTCGAGCAGGTCGTGTCCGGCGCCGACGTGCGGCTCACGATCCCCCGCCCGGTCCGCTGCGGCGCGTGCGGCGGCGTCGGCAGCGCGGGCGGCCGTCCGGCGACCCCGTGCCGGCAGTGCGGCGGGCACGGCCAGATCCGGCTCCAGCAGGGGATCTTCGCCGTGGCGACGACCTGCCCGGCGTGCGGCGGCGCGGGCGAGGTCGTCCTCGAGCGGTGCGCGTCGTGCGGCGGCGACGGCCTCGTCGTCCGGGAGGAGGCGTTCGAGGTCCGGATCCCGCCCGGCGTCGACGACGGCTCGGTCAAGGTCGTCGAGGGCGCGGGGGAGGACGGCCGCGGCGGCGCGCCGAACGGCGACCTCCACGTCATGATCCGGGTCGCGCCCCACGGCGCCTTCACCCGGAAGGGGAGCGACCTGCACAGCGCGATCCAGGTGAGCTACCCGCAGGCCGTGCTCGGCGCGGAGGTGGACGCGCCGACGATCGACGGTCCGGTGCGGCTGAAGATCAAGCCCGGCACCGAGGGCGGCCAGGTCTACCGCCTGCGCGGCAAGGGCGTGCCGCACCTGCGCGGCTCGGGCCGCGGGGATCAGCACGTGCACGTCGACGTGTGCGTGCCCAAGAAGCTGACGCCCCGGCAGCGCGAGCTCGTCGAGGCGCTCGGCCGCGAGCTCGGCACCGAGATCCAGTCGAAGCCGCCGTCGTTCTTCGAGAAGATGCGCGGCCTGTTCGAGTGAGTCGAGCGTTTCATAATCGGTGTCGCCCCTTCCGAAACCTGATATCGTTCACGAAGTTTGACGACGTTGGCTCGGCTTGGGGCTCGGCGCTGCTATCGGATCGATCTCTCGCCATCGCTGACCCCGTCCGCGCGCAAACTGGAGGGGGAGATGTCTGGAAGAACACGCCGCGGCTTTTGGTTCATCACCGCGATCGCAGCATCGGCCTTGTGTGCCTGGGCCTTCGAAGCCTCGGCAGGCAAGTGCGTCCCGAACCCATCATCCCAAGGAATGCGGGATTGCGACGCCTACAATCCGCAGTGTCCGTCCGACGGCCGTTCGGCCAATTTCTATAACGACAAGGAGGCGCACGAGTACCTCCGAGACCTCGATGACGCTGTCGACGGCACATCGGGCGAGTACCTGGCCGTGATGCCGCTCGGCGCGCCGAGGTTCCTCGAACTCCAACTGGGAGAGGCGGCGTCGGGGATGAAGGTGGATCCCGAGATCGAGATGCTGGCCGTGCGCGTCACGCAGGACGCCAACGACCGGGACGTGACGAAGCCGACGATTCTTCTCACAGCAGGCGTCCATGCGCAGGAGTGGATCGCGCAGGATACGGCGCTCGGCTTGGTGGACTGGCTCGTGCGCGCCGCGAACGGCAGGGCACCATACAACGACCCGGCCGAGGTCGCCCGAGTCCGGGTTTTGCTCGCCGAACGCGAGATCTGGTTCGTCGTGATCTCCAACCCGGTGGGCCGGGAAGTCGAGGTGGAAAAGGACGACAACTGGGGCACTCCCGTCTACAGCGACGTGCGCAAGAGCCGGCAGTGGGAACCTGGGTTCGAATGCATCCAAGGCTGGGAATCCGCTCCGTATGGCGGCAGATGCTGGTACGAGGACGCTCCCATCGTCACCGGTTTCCCGAGGGACGACAGGCCGGGCATCTCCGAGTGGGATGAACCAGGTGTCAACATCGGAAACAGCTTCTCGCACGGATGGGAAAGGAGGGGGAGCGAGCCGTTCCGGAGAAGGCTGATATACGATGAAACAGAGCTGAGCGTCGAGTTCGATCTCGCTCCGGAACAGTACAACTGTTTCGATTCCGAGCCCGCTCAGGCCGACTTCAACTGTCTTCGCCTTTTCGGCGAAGAGCATGGCCACTGCGTGGAGCACTGGATGGGTGCGTACGAATACGTTAACGGAGTGAAAACCAGGCGCTACACATATGGCTGTTTCATGACCACCGCTACCAATACATTGCTGGATTGCCAAAGCCAGATCGCACCGGGCAAGATTGATGGCCGAGGATTTCTTCACGAACACTGTGTTCCGATAGAGAACTCCAGCGGGACACAATGGGCGTTGTGGGAGTGTGGGGACTCCGCGGATTTCATCCACGAAGATCCACCTGGAGCGAATGACGCCTACGTCGACTGCGGCACGAGCCCGGCTCCTCCCCAATGCCCATCCTCGGTGCCGACACCGATGCTCAGCTATTGCTTGAACGGCACCCTTCGCACCTGCTCCACCGACGCCAGTTGCCACCCGACCATTCGAAGCCAGGAAGATTTCCAAACCTCCTCCATGAACGATGGCTTCAAGACGGTACAAGCTCCCCACTGGATCGCCGAGGCGGAAATGGCCGACCATCTCTACTGCTACAAGGGGTACTGCGCGATCGACAATCGCAGAACCTGCTGCAGCAACCAGTACGGAGGTCAGCGGCCGTTCGAATCGATCGAGGCGCGGCTGATCCGCGAGTTGGTTATCAACGTACCTTTCCGCGCGGTAGTCGACATGCACTCTTCACGAAACGACTTGAAATTCAGATGTACGAACAAGGGTGACGGTTGCGACCCGGACGACGACTTCTTCGAGAACGGCCAGGCGCTCGAGGCCGAGATGACGGCGGCATACAACACAACAGCCGAGGCGCATTGGAACGGGCATGCCTGGGGTTCCCTGGGCGGCTTCCCTGACTTCCTGGAACTTGCAACAACCAACGAAAGCACGCGCGGCGAGGGGTTCGGCTACCTCGCGGGTTGGACCTCTGGGATGCCTGAGACCACGGACCCGAATGCCTATGCGGAACCAGATAACTTCGACAACGACACCATCAGAGCGCTTCCGTCGTTCACTTGGGAGTTGGGAACGCGAGAGAGCGTTGATGACGACGAGCAAGCCACCTTCAACACGATCGTGGGCTGCTATGATCCCGACGACCAACACTCTGGCCAGCCGCGCTCGCGGCTCATGCTGGAGAACCAGCTCGCCGGCGGCATCGCGATGATGGAGTACCTAGCCTGGCAATCTGGCACCCCAGCCGTGGGGTTGACCCAATCGGGCATGCCATTATTGACAGGAAACCGACGCGACGTCGCAGTTTCAGGTCTACGTGTGGAAGACGGACACGGCCGAGGCGTGCAGCAGAGTGAGACAGGAGGCGGTACATCTGGAACGACAGATCTCGGCGCAGCGTTGGGCGCCGACGATGAAGCACGGATCGTAGTCCCGGCCGGACGATGGGAGGTGAGCGCGGACGTCCAAGCGGGCTGGAGCGGCGGCACTGTCCCGCCGCCGAGTCCCCTTTCCGCCGATGTCTCCTTGGTGCAGCGCCGTTACGAGCCGAGTGGGAAGGATGCATGGCCAATAGTCGACGAGGTCCAGTTCGTAGAATCGATCAACGCCAGGGAGTGGCGCAGGGTCAGAACGCGCTTCGACTTCGAAGCTGGCAAACGGTACCGGATCGAAACGAAGATCAACAATATCCCGGGGACGGTCGACAACGACACCGCAGCAAACGACCTACAGGTTCTGAAAGCCGATGTCCTCGACTGCACCGATGAGGCTGAGTTGCCAAACAGCCTCGATCCGGACCTCTTCTGCGAGAAGGGGCTGCCCTTCGCGGATGAACACTTTGAATGTGACGATGCTAAGGGAACCTGTCGTGAGTGCTGGTACGACGTGGGATACCAGTACGAGTGTGAAGGCGAGGGAACCTTCTGCTTCGAGGGGATGTGCGACAGCTACGAAGAGTGCTGGAGCGGCACGTTCGTCGACGAACTGGAAGGTGCCGCCGGAAACGAGACATCGCCGACCATCACGCCGGACGAGCCGCCGTTCGTGCGCACGCTCCGGATGGAGAATTCAAGCGGAGTGCTGATCCAAGACGTCGACACCTTCAAGACGGCCACGACGTATTCCCACGCCACGGGCTACTCCCCACCGACGATGTACCATCTGAAGGTCATCGTGTGGAATTTGTGCGAAGGAGGCTTGTATTTTCCGGGAGCGTATGTGAGCGGGCTGGATGTCCGCGTGCAGGTGCGGAAGCCCTGGGCGACCTACCCATACGTGGACGACGACGACTACTTCAACCTCACTTCACCTACGACCGAAGGGTGGACTACGATCGAACGCGTGAACGGCCTGGATTTGGACATACCGGCAGGTTGGGCCGCGGGCGTGAACAGCGATAAGTATTTTCGAATTCAGGTCCGTAACCGCGAAGCCGCGCTGGAATCGATTCCGTACTCGCTCGACATCGAAATGGATGATGTCGGCGGCTTCAACGGGATGCTCTACCCCATGACAGAGGTCCAGCCTTGGGACGAGGTCGTCTGGCCCACGGCGGACGTGAACGTGGACATGGCAGCGGGCGAGGTGCGCTCGTTCGTGCCGACCGACGACGGCATGTGGGGCGGCTACTTGCTCTTCTTCTCACCGGCCGCCGGGTACGAGAACGCGGTGGGCGTAACGCAGTTCCTGCTCTCGACCCAGGATGGTGGCATACCGTCCGATCCGAACGGCGTGCCGCTCGCGCCGACCGTGAATCGCGACGGCGGGCTCGCGGTACAGCTCGGCGCGCTCGACCCGCGGTCCGGACCGTACGAGGTGCGGCTCGCGACCGACGCGGAACGGATCGAGGGTCGGGTCTTCCTGTGCGGACCGAACGTCGCGGACTGCTCGGTGTACTCGCCGCGGACCGATGCGTGCGGTCCGGCGTGCACGGGCGACGGCGCGCTGTGCTGCGCGGACGAGGACCGGAACCTCAGCTGCAAGTACGTGCACGGCTCGGACGTCACGAACTGCGGCGGCTGTGGCGTCACCTGCGACTGGGACGAGAAGTGCCTGAAGGGCGTGTGCGTAACCGGCAGGACGACGAGCTGCTGGAACACGACCTGCCCGGAGGGGATGGAGTGCGTGTCCCGAGACTGGCCGCTGCTGCGCAACCCGCAATGCCGGGCGACGCTCGTGGACAACGCCTGGTGCGGGCTGCTCGGCGACGTGTGCGCGGAGAACGAGTCGTGCACCTACGGCCTGTGCCTGCCGAAGATGTTCTCGCCGTGCGATCTCCCGTGCGGTGACGGCGAGGCGTGCTGCTGGGTGATGGGCGAAGAGACGTGCGTGGACGTTCAGGGCAGTTCGCTGAACTGCGGCGCGTGCGGCAATGTGTGCGACGCGGGCACGTTGTGCAAAGAGGGACTGTGCGAGTCGTGGTACCACGTGCTCGACGTGTGCGCGGGCGAGGGGATCGTGAACTGCGGCGTGGACGGGATCGACTGCCAGGACGTGCTCTGGAATCACGAGAACTGCGGGAGCTGCGGGATCGCGTGCTCGGACACGGGCGAGTGCCGCGATGGAGTGTGCATCGACATCCTCGAGGCGGACGCATACGGAGCCGGGGAGGAAGAGGAATGACGACAATGAGAAGACGCAGGATCATCGCTCTTCTGTCCGTCTCCGCGGCGGCGCTGCTCGCGTCCTGCTCCGGCTGTGGCGGCAACGGCGGCCACGGGGACACGGACACCGGCACGGACACCGGCCTCGATACGGACACGAGCTGGGATGGCGGGCCGCTGACCGACTGCGAGGGTGCCGCACCCGGGCCGGGCATGGTGTGCGTGCCGGGCGGCCGGTACCTAATGGGCTGCATGCCGTACGACCTCCAGTGCAAATCGAACGAAGAGCCGATGGTGGAGGTTACCCTCTCGCCGTTCTGGATCGACGAGAAGGAGACGACGCTCGCGGAGATCATCCCGTACCTGAACTGGCTACTGTCGCAGGACGAGTACGCTTGGGATGGCTATATCTACAGAGTGTCAGATCACATGCCCATGTGGGTAGCGGGACAAAATGGGGGGTTCTCGCCCGTTGTTGGCGTTGCGGAAAACGAGGTTGGATACTACGCAGGAGACGAAGTGTGTAGTTCACGCCCAATCGATGCCGCGACAGGTGGACTCAGCTGGGAGGCTGCAAAGCTCTACTGTACCTACCGTGGCAAGCGGCTGCCTACTGAAGCGGAATGGGAAGCCGCTGCACGAGGGCAGACGAAGTGGATCTACCCCTGCGCTTGGGAGCACAAGGCCTGCTGGTACGGCAAGTACGATTGCTGCGGGAACGCGTACGACGCCGAGTGCCCGTCGAGCGCTTGCGAGGATCCGTGCTGCATCCCGTTCAAGGATGAGATCACAAATTGCCCCAGCCCGTTCGGCGTGAAGGAGATGTACGGCAACGCCGCGGAGTGGGTGCTGGACCACGATGACGCGGATCACTCCTGGTGTGTCGAAGGGTGCACGGACCCCGCGCCGCGAAAAGACGGTGGCCCCATCCTCAAGGGCGGCGGCGTCGGCACGGAAGCGAGGAGGACACGAATCTCCAACCGGATGGGCACGCTGGGGAACCCGGGCCCTTACTCAGGGGTCCGCTGCGTCTCCTCTCCGATCGATTTCATTCTCCCCGACGGCGGAGTTGTATGGGGGGAGTGACGCCGTTGAAAACCTATAGATTCCCTGATCGGCCCTCGATCACTCGCAGGCGTAGACCCGCCACTCGTAGATGATCGGGTTCGTGTCCTGGCCCGAGCAGGACGGGTTGACCAGGATGTTGTAGATCCGGAGCGACGTCGTCGTGATCGGCGCCGCGAACGCGATCGACCAGTCGTCGGTCGCGCCCGACACGGACGAGTCCGTGACCCACGATGAGCCGTTCCACCACTGGATCGCGCCCTGGCCGAGCGTCCGCGGATCCGATCCGCACGCGCTGGTGGTGTAGTGGTTCGTGTCGAGCCAGAAGCCCCAGAGCGTCTGCGCCGACGACCAGGTGTACTGGATGTACTGCCCGCCGGGGCTCGTGCTCGTGGTCACCCAGTGGAACGTGCAGCTCGCCTGGAGGTTGCCGTCGTTCATCTCGGTGACGTCGTACCCCACCGCGGTCCCGCCGCCGCTCGACGCGGGCGTCGCCGACGTCGCCACGTTCGCGCCCTGCGTGCACCCGCTGCACGAGGGATCGTCCGCGCACCACGCCGCACCCTCGGAGGACACGCACTTCTGATCGTCGGTGCAGTCGGTCGTCGGGTGCCACGCCTCGGCCTGGAGGTTCGAGTCGTCGCAGACGGCGGACGAGCCCGAGCAGTAGCGGAACGAGCTCCGCTCCCGGACGTCGCCGCCGCACGCGGTCGACGCGCAGCCGTACTCGGTCGACACCGCCGTCGCGTCGCACTGCGCGTCGCTCCCGAGGAAGTCGCACCCGTCGCAGCACGCCCCGGACGTGCACGGGCACGTGTCGGTGTCGACGCCGCCGACCTCGCAGCACACGTCGTCCGCGTCCGCGCACGCGTACTCATCCGCGACGACGCCGACCAGCGCGCACAGCGAGACCGAGTAGCACTCGTAGGGACAGGGGTCGGCGTCCGAATCCGTGTCGGTGTCGGTGTCCGTGTCCGCGCCGCCGTCGGCGTCCGTGTCCGAGTCCGTATCGGAATCCGTGTCCGAATCCGTGTCCGTGTCCGAATCCGTGTCCGAATCCGTGTCCGTGTCCGAATCCACGTCCGAGTCGGAGTCCGCGTCCGAGTCGGAATCCGAATCGGTGTCGCCGTCGCTGACACCGGCCGACTGGACCTCGGCGCAGGCCGGCGAGAGCCCGATCGCGAAGAACCCGGCGACCGCGAGCGCGAAAAGCTTCGTTTCGTGGTGGTGTGCCATGGCCGAATTCTAGCAGGGCGCGCCCGGCGGAGGATCGGAAATCGCCCGCAGCCTACGGCGCGAGGTGGAGGATCGTGCCCGCGTAGCCGCCCGCGAAGACGTGGCCGTCGGGAACGGCGAACACGGCCATCAGGGTGTTCCCCGTGAGGCTCTCGGCCTGATCGACGGTCGTGCCGTCCCAGCGCAGGATCGCGCCCGCCGCGCCCACGGCCCAGAGATCGTCGATCCCGAGGAAGTGCGCGTCCATGTAGGTGGCGTAGTCGGGGACCGTGGCCACGGTGTCGATCGCCGCGCCGTCCCACTCGTAAAGCGTGCCGTCCCGGTGCAGGAACTGGATCTGCGAGTCCGACACGCCGTAAATCCCCACGTACTCGACGACGGTGGTGTCGGTGGCGATGTCGGCCAGCCGCTCCCAGCCCGCGCCGTCCCACGCGAGGAGCCCGTCGCCGACGGCCCAGACCAGGCCCGGCCCCTGTCCGTGCACCGCGTCGAGCCGGGACGCGCCGGGGGCGGGATGGAGCCTCCACGCGGCGCCGTCGTAGTGCAGGAGGAGCCCCTCCGCGACCGTGGCCCAGACGTCGTCCGTCCCCACGGCGGCGACGTCGGTCACCACGGCGTCGGTCTCGTCCGCGAAGCCGTGGCGCGTCCAGTCCTCGCCGATGCGGGAGTAGGAGCCGCCCTCCGCGTCGACGACCCACAGATCCCCGGCGGCGTTGCCGAACACGCCTTGCAGGTTGACGCCGCTCTCGGTCAGGGAGCTCGTCACCGCGACCCACCCGGATCCCGTGTTTCGGTACATGGCGCTCGAGTAGCTCGTGACGATCCACGCGTCGTCCGCGCCCGTGCCGCCCACGGCCCGCATGTACCAGTCGTCGATCGACGTGTCCTCGGCCCACGCCGCGCCGTTCCAGTGGACCAGGGCGCCGTGCTCGCCGACCGCCCAGACGTCGTCGGTCGCCGCGCCCCAGACCGAGTAGAGCTGATCGGAGATCCCGGTGTCCACGTCGGTCCAGATCGCGCCGTCCCAGTGCGCGGCCTGGCCGCTGTAGCCCACGGCCCAGACGTCGTTCGTCGCGAAACCGTAGATGTCGAACACCTGAGTGGCGCTCGGGATCGACACCACGGCCCACGTGCCGGTGTAGTGGTACGCCTCGCCGCCCCAGTCCCCGGCGGCCCAGACGTCGTCGCTCGCCGCGCCCCACACCGTGACGAGGTCGTCGGTCGATCCGGTGGCGGAGGACGACCACGCCGAGCCGTTCCAGTGGACCGCAGCGCCGGACTCGCCCACGGCCCACACGTCATCGGCCGAGACGCCGAACACCGCGTAGAGGTCGTAGCTCGTGCCCGCGCCGCCGCACGTCCAGCTCGATCCGTCGAAGTGGCACGCGAGGCCGCCGAGCCCCACGGCCCACGCCTGGCCGTCGTCGTCGACCCACACGTCCCGTATCCCGCGCGGCACCTCCACGGGCGTCTCGTTCCACGCCGCGCCGTCCCAGCGGTAGAAGTGCAGCTGGTCGTCGCTGTAGTCGTCCCTGTACCCCCACGCGTCGTCGGCCCCGGTCTGCCACACGCCGTTCATGTAGTAGGGCGCCGTCGGGGTCTCGGCGCTCCAACCGCCCGCGCCGCGGCTCGCGGACGGCCCGTACATCCCCATGGCGGTCACCGCGTCGCTCGAGGCCCCCCACAGATCGAGGATCGTGTCGTAGGTCACGGCGTCGCTGCACGACCAGGCGCTCCCCTCGCGGTCGCACATCAGGCCGTACACCCCCACGACCCACGGGCCCGCGCCGGCGGCGACGTGGATGTCGGTCACGCCCCAGGTCGTGGTGTCCAGGGACACGTCGTTCCAGAACCCGCCGTCGTAGTGCGCGATGATGCCTGCGCCGCCCATGACCCAGACGTCGTCGGCCGCGGTGCCGGAGATCGAGCTCCAGCCCGAGTACAGGCCCGAGTCGATCACCTCGAACGCGCTGCCGTTCCAGTGCGTGAACACCGGGTTTGCGCCGCTCACGAAGTACACGTCGTCGCTCGCGGAGCCCCAGGCGTCGGCGTAGTCGTCGGTCGTGACCTGCGTGTGATCCTCCCAGTCGAGGCCGTCCCAGTGGAAGATCGCGCCGTCGTTGCCGGCGACCCAGATGTCGTCCGGGCCCAGGCCGAAGATCGCCTGCAGGTAGGTGGTGCCGAAGTCGAAGCTCTCCCAGGTCGCGCCGGTCCAGTGGCGCACCGTGCCGTAGCCGCAGACCCAGAGGTCGTCCGTGCCGAACCCCTGGAGGTCGGTCAGCCCGGAGTAGCTCAGGATCTGGGACCACGTGCCGTCGAAGTGCATGAGGCTCGCGGAGCTCAGCGCGAACATGTTCGTCGGGCCGGTCCCCCACAGGGAGCGGAACGAGTCGGAGGCGCTCCCCGAGCTCCACTCGTACCAGCTCTCGCCGTCGGTGCGCAGGATCCGCCCGCCGTCGCCCCCGAACCAGACGTCGCCCGGGCCGTTGATCCACACCGCGCGCAGGGTGTTGCCGTGGGGCGTCGGGTTCTCCCAGCACCAGCCGTCGTCGTTGCAGAAGTCGGTCGGCAGCATCAGGTCGGTGTCGCCGTCCGAGTCGGTGTCGGAATCCGTGTCCGTGTCGGCGTCCGTGTCGGTGTCGCCGTCCGTGTCCGAATCCGAGTCCGAATCCGAGTCCGAGTCCGAGTCCGAATCGGATCCGCCTCCCTTGCCCGAGTCGCATCCCGCGAACGCGAGCAGCGCGGCGAGGGCCGCAGGGCCAGCGAAGATCGCCGGAAAAAGGAGAGCCGTGAATCCCCTCATGTTCGAGCTCCTTTGGTCAAACCCATTTCCATGATTATGGCACCAGATCGAAAGGACCGCTCGTCGCATGTTTTCGGGTCAGATCGTCGCAAAGGCGACATCCTTTTCGGCCTTCCGGTACACTTTCATCTACAGGAGGTGCGCATGAGAGAGCTCGCAATCGACTTCCGGTGGCTCGCGACCGCACTGCTGCTCGCCTCGCTCTCGTGGCTGGAAGCCTGCGAGGGCGCGTCGAGCGCCGGCGCGGGCGACGGGGACACCGACACCGACACCGACGCGGACTGCGAGGACGGGCAGCACGAGTGCCAGGGCGACGCGTTCTACGAGTGCGAGGGCGGCGCTTGGGCGCTCGAGGAGGAGTGCACCGGCGAGATCCCGTTCTGCGATCCGATCCTCGGGTGCGTCGCGTGCCCGCCCGGCGAGCCGTACTGCGTCGGCGACGACGTCTGGCTCTGCAACGGCGAAGGCTCGTCCGGCACGTTCGTCGAGACGTGCGAGGACGGCGACACCTGCGTCGGCGGCGAGTGCACGAACTCCTGCCTGCAGGCGGTCAGCTCGAAGTCGTACATGGGCTGCGAGTTCGTCGCGGTCACGACCTCCAACAGCCTGCTCGCGTCGTCGTTCGTAACTGTTTAGCCGAGTCCAATGAACCGCTCGTTTGAGGCCGCCGCGCCGCCGAAAACAAAGATAATGGGATCGGATCGGATCGTGGTGTTGATCCCGGGTTCCAATCTTTTTCCCGCCGTGATCTACAATGGTTGTGTTGATCATCGACCCAGCGGTTCTGGCCCTCGTCGACGAGCTTCGGAGCGAAGTTGCCGAGCTGCGGCGCGAGAACGAGGCGCTGCGGCGCGAGAACGCCGAGCTGAAGGCGCGGGTCGTGGAGCTGGAGGCAAAGCTCGCGCGGTACGAGGGCAAGCCGCCGACCGACCCGTCCACGCCGTCGGGGATGACGCCGCCGTTCCACAAGAAGAACAAGAAGGGCAAGCGCAAGAAGCCCGGCCGGAAGAAGGGGCACGCGGGGTCGCACCGCGCAGCGCTCGAGCCGAACCGCTTCGAGAGTCACCCGCTCGTGCACTGCCCCGACTGCGGCACCGACCTGCGCGACAAGCCGAAGAAGACGCGGACGCGCACCACGCACGACCTGCCTCCGAAAAGCGAGCCCGAGGTGACGGCACACGGCATCGAGGGCGCCTGGTGCCCGAAGTGCAAGAAGTACGTCGAGGCACGCGTGGACGCCGCTCTGCCGCGCTCGACGCTCGGCCTGCGGGTCGTGCTGCTCGCGGCGTGGATGCACTACGCGCTCGGGACGCCAGCGCACGCGGTCGTGAAGTACCTGAAGCGCGCCCACGGTTTCCCGGTTACGGTCGGCGGCCTGACGCAGGCGTGGCGGCGATTGGCCGACGCGCTCGCGCCGATGCACACGGCGATCTGGGAGGAGATCCGCGGGGCCGGGGTGCTGCACGCGGACGAGACCGGCTGGCGCGTCGACGGCCGGACGTGCTGGCTGTGGTGCTTCGCGACGAAGAGCGCCGTGTACTACGTGATCGACAAGACGCGCGGGTCGAAGGTGGTGCGCCGCGTCCTCGGTGAGTGCTTCTCGGGCGTGCTCGTGACGGACTTCTTCGCCGCGTACGGCTTCCTCTGCGCCGCTGCCAAGCAGAAGTGCCTCGCGCACCTCTTGCGCGAGCTCGAGAAGGTCGGCTTGCGCAACGCCGGCGAGGAGTGGCGCGGCTTCGCGGCCAAGGCGAAGCGTTTCCTGAAAGACGCGCTGCGCCTCGGCGTGGACCGCGCGAAATACGACGACGCGGAGTACGACCGCCGGTGGCGGCGTCTGCACGACCGCTTGTCCGAACTGTGGGGCGGCGACTACGCGGACAAGGACTGCTACCGCCTCGCGCGACGGCTCGAGCGGCACCGCGACGAGCTGCTCGTCTTCCTCGAGCGCGACAACGTCGACGCGACCAACAACCACGGCGAGCGGGCGATCCGCCCGGCGGTCGTCATGCGCAAGAACTACGGCGGCAACCGCTCCGAGGCGGGCGCCGAGATCCAGGCCGAGCTGATGTCGATCTTCCGCACCCTCGAAATGCGCGGCGTCGACCCGCTCGACTACCTCGAACGCGCGCTGCGCGCTTCCCTGGCCCGCGGCGAACAGCTCACGCTGCCCGCGCTGCCAGCAGAAGACCTCGCAGCTTGATTGCCTTTCCGCTATCATCATGG
This sequence comes from Pseudomonadota bacterium, assembly GCA_023229365.1. Lineage (NCBI taxonomy): Bacteria > Pseudomonadati > Pseudomonadota > Pseudomonadota bacterium. Next base: position 38,344 of record JALNZK010000031.1, read on the forward strand.
GAATCCGCTAAACAGTTACGCGGCAGGAGCCCCACGCGATCGTTCGTCGTGATCTCCAGCTTGACGACCTCGCCGACGCCGAAGTCAGCCACTTCGACCGCCTCGTCGTGGGTCGTCGGGGTCGTGCACTCGACCGCGAACGTCCCACAATCGTTCAGCGTGCCGCCGGCCTGGCAGAACCTGTCGCCGAACCCGATCGGGCAGGTCACGAGATCGGCCTGGCACTCGGCCGTGCCCGCGTCCGCCGAGTTCTCGCACGTCTCGTTGTCGCCGCACTCCTCGGCCACGCCGCCGTCCGCGAGCCCGTCGCCCAACTCGCCGGCGCAGAGCCCCTGGTCCCCGGTGCAGTAGCGCTGCCTGTACTTCGCCAGCACGATGTCGCCGCAGCTCGGCTCGTCGCCGCAGACCAGCACCTCCTCGGCCTCCGGCTCGCAGACGTGATCCGTCCCGTAGTAGTTGCAGCCGTCGCAGCACGGCAACGTGTCGTTGAAGCACTCGCACTCGGTGTCGGTGTCGGAGTCCGTGTCCGTGTCGCAATCCGTGTCGATATCCGAATCGGTGTCGGTGTCCGTGTCCGCCCCGGTGTCCGTGTCCTCCGGCTCCCCCTCGTGCGACTCCGCGCACGAAATGGCGAAGGCAATAATGAATAGCAAATACATGGCGTTAGACTTCATCATCTCGTCTTCCTCCTCAGGTTTGTCTCCGCCTTGCTCAGTGGGCTTCGGCCCAGCTCTGCCCGACGCCGGTGTCGACCACGAGCGGCACCCGCAACTCTAGTGCATTTTCCATCTCTTCTCGGACGGCCGTTTTCGCGCGATCGACCTCGTCTTCCGGAACCTCGAGCACGAGCTCGTCGTGCACCGTCAGGATCATCCGGGCCCGGAGCCGCTCCGCGGCGAGCCTTCGGTCCACGCGGATCATCGCCAGCTTGAGGAGGTCCGCGGCCGTGCCCTGGATCGGCGTGTTGCGCGCCATGCGCTCCGCCGCCTGCCGCACGTTGTGGTTCGCGGACGCGAGATCCGGGAGCTCGCGGCGCCGCCCGAGCATCGTCGCGACCGACAGGGTCTCGCGGGCCGACGCGATCGTCTCCTCCATGTACCGCGCCACCCCGACGTGCAGCGCGAAGTAGCCGTCGATGAACCGCCGAGCCTCTCCCCGTGGGATCCCGAGCTCCTTGGCGAGCGAGAACTCGGTCTTGCCGTAGATCACGCCGAAGTTGATCGCCTTGGCCTGGGCGCGCTTCTCCCGCGGCACCTCGGCGCCCGCCGGGATCCCGAACACGGCGCGCGCGGTCCTCGCGTGCACGTCCTCCCCGGCACGGAACGCGGCCACGAGCTCCGCGTCCTCGGAGATGTGGGCGAGCACGCGCAGCTCGATCTGCGAGTAGTCGGCCGAGAGCAGCACGTTGCCGGGCTCCGCTACGAACGCGCGCCGGATGTCGCGGCCCCGGTCCGTGCGGATCGGGATGTTCTGGAGGTTGGGGTTCGAGCTCGACAGCCGCCCCGTCGCCGTGACGGTCTGGTTGAAGCTCGTGTGGATCCGGCCCGTGGCCGGGTTGACGAGGCGCGGCAGCGCGTCGAGGTACGTGCCCTTCAGCTTGGCGAGGAGCCTGTGCTCCACGAGGATGGCGGGCAGCGGGTGCAAGGGCGCGAGCAGCTCGAGCACCTCGGAGTCGGTCGAGTAGCCGGTCTTGGTCTTGCGCTGCGAAGGCAGGCCGAGCTCCTCGAACAGGACCTGCTGGAGCTGCTTCGGCGACGCGAGGTTCAGCTCGTGGCCGGCCGCGGCGTACGCGTCCTTCTCGAGCGCGGCGAGCGCGACGGCGTAGTCGATCGACATCTCGCCGAGCAGATCGGCGTCGATCCGGACGCCCGCGAGCTCCATCGCGGCGAGCACGCGCCCGAGCGGGAGCTCGACGTCGGCGAGCAGCGAGCGGAGCCCCGCGGCCTCGATGCGCGGCGCCATGGCGTCCGCGAGGGCGAGCGCGACCTCCGCGTCCTCGCCGGAGTACCGCGTGGCGCGCTCCACGGTCACCTCGGCGAACGCGAGCTGGGTGCCGCGCGCCTTCTCGGTCACCTCCTCGTAGGTGACGGTGGAGCGCCCGAGGATCTCCTTCGCGAGCGCGTCGAGGTTGTGCGCCCTGCCCTCGCCGCGCAGCAGGTACGAGGCGAGCATGGGGTCGAAGGCGACATTCGCCATGCGGACGCCGTGCCGCCGGAAGATGATCTCCTCGTACTTGGCGTTCTGCGCCACCGCGCCGAGCGACGGATCCTCGAGCAGCGGCCTCAGCGCCGCGAGCACGTCGGCGAGGGGCAGCGACGGCCCGGCGGCGTGCGCGATCGGCACGTACGCCGCCTCGAGCGGCCTCCACGAGAGCGCGACGCCCACGATCTCCGCGAGGACCGGCGAGACCGACGTCGTCTCGAGGTCCACCGCGAACCGGCCCGCGGCGCGGATCTCTTCCGCTGCGGCGCGCAGCCCGTCGAGCGTCGCGATCGTGCGGTACTCGACGTCGGGCGCGGGCGGCCTCGGCTCGGCGTCGACCCCGAACAGCCGCTCCTTGAGCCGCTTCAGCTCGAACCTGTCGAGCACCGGGCCGAGCCGCTCCTTCGACGGCGGGCCGTGGCGCGTCGCCCCGAGATCGACGGCGCCTTCCACCTCGGCGAGCTCGACGAGCCGGCGCGACATTCGGGCCGCCTCGGCGTGCTCCGCGAGCCGCGCCGCGAGCGCCTTGGAGCCGAGCTTGTCCAGGTTCGCAAGCAGCTGCTCGAGCCCCCCGTGCTCGGCGAGGAGCGGCGCCGCAGTCTTCGGGCCCACGCGCGGCACGCCCGGGATGTTGTCCGAGCTGTCGCCGCCTATCGCGAGCAGGTCGCCGAGGAGCGAAGGGGGCACGCCCCACTTCTCCTCGACCGCGGCCGCGTCCCAGAGCTTCTCCTTCATGGTGTCGAGCATGACGACGTCCGGCCCGACGAGCTGCATGAGATCCTTGTCCGCAGAGACGACGACGACCTTGAGGCCGCTTCGCACCGCCGTTCGGGCCGCGGTGGCGATCAGGTCGTCCGCCTCGAAGCCGTCGCGCTGGAGCACCGCGAGGTCGAACGCCTCGACGAGCTCGCGCACGAACGGGAACTGCACCTTGAGATCCTCGGGCGGCGGCGGCCGGTTCGCCTTGTACGCGGGGTAGATCTCGCGCCGGAAGGTCGGCGTGCGCGAGTCCATCGCGACCGCGACGTGCGACGGCTCGTAGTCCTTGAAGAGCGACACGAGCATGTTCGCGACGCCGAACAGCGCGTTCGTCGGCTCGCCGCGCGCGGTCGAGAGCCCCTTGACCGAATAGTACGCGCGGAAAACGAACGACGAGATGTCGACGAGGTACAGGATCTCGGTCCCCTCGGGCCAGGGGAGCGGCACGCGCTTTCCAGATGATTCGGCCATGCCCTTCGGTAGCGCGGATGCGGCGTCCCGGTCAAGGCGCCGCCCCGCCCCGCCCCGTCCATTTCGCCCATTCCGTCCACTTCGTCCATTCCGTCCATTCCCCGTTCCGGCTATCTTCGAAACCATGCCGAGTGAAACCAGCCCTCCCCGCCGCCGCGTCCTCTACTGCGGCGACGGCGTGAGAGAAGGCGCGGCGCGCTACCTGTGCGGCGTCCTCGCGCACGCGGGAATCCCGTTCGACCACGTGCCGTCGGCCGAGCCGTTTCCCGGCGGCGCGCCCGGGCGCGGGTACGGCGCGGTGATCCTGAGCGACTACCCGTCGCGCAACTTCTCGGTCGCGCAACTGGAAGCGCTGTGCGAAGCCGTGCGCGGCGGCCTCGGCCTGCTCGTGATCGGCGGGTGGGAGTCGTACGTCGGCCGCGGCGCGGGCTACCAGCGCACGCCGCTCGCGGCGCTCCTGCCGGTCCTTCTGTCCGCCGAGGACGACCGGCACAACAGCTGGCGGCCGTGCGTCGTCTCGCCCGGACCGGGGCACCCGCACGAGATCACGGACGGCCTCCCTCTGGATCGCGATCTGCCGTGCGTGACCGGCTTCAACGCAATCGACGCCGCCCGCGGCGCCACGGTGGTACTCGAGGTCCGGGAGCACGAGGCGCGCCCGTCCGCGGACGGAGTCGCGTTCGCGCCCGTCGGGAGCCACCCGCTGCTCGTCGTCGGATCCGCGGGCTCCGGGAGGATCGCGTGCTACGCGGGCGACGTTGCCCCGCATTGGGTCGGCGGCCTCGTCGACTGGGGCGTGCCGCGGATCGCCGTCGCGGCGGACGGATCGGCGACCGTCGAGATCGGGTGCCTCTACGCGCGGCTCTTCGAGCGCAGCGTGCGCTGGGTGCTGGGAGGCGACGGCTAGTTCAGGGGAACCGGGGCTATCACGGTCGGTCCGGTGGGACAGCCGTACGGCGGCCCGGCCTCCCGGGGCTGGTGCCTACCCTCTCCCGAGGAGTCGCTGCAAGCGCACCCCGGCGGATCGACACAAACGGTGCCGTACAGGACGCAGCTGTCGCCGCACGGGAACTCGCACGTCCGGCACACGGCGCAGCACGGTCCCTGCGACTGCGCCTGGCCCTGCGCGTCCGGGGACTGCGCCCGGGCGGTCTGGACGATCTGGGCCGCCGCGGCGATGCCCGCGACCAGGGCGGCCTCGCGGTACTCCTCCTGCTGCGCCTCGCCGCCGCAGGCAGAGGCCGCGACAAGCGCGCCGCAGATCAATATCGCTGCGCGAATTTCACGTCCGACAACACCCACTCGTCCACACCCAATCCTGGGAGAGGGTGCTCCCGCGGAGCTCGCGCGCGCTCGTGAATCAACGGTCGACACGGATAGTGTTATAATTCTTTTCGAGAGGTGAGGATATGAGGACATCTTCGGGGCTCTTCGTCATGGTCATGATCGCGCTCGCGGCGACCGCCGCCTGCGAGCAAGGGGGCGGCGCGGGCTCGGACGGCGACGCGGACACCGACACGGACACCGACGCCGACACCGACTCGGATTCGGACGCCGACTCGGACACGGACGCCGACTCGGACACGGACGCCGACACCGACGCCGACGAGGGGTGCGACAAGGCGGACATCCTGTTCGTGATCGACAACTCGGGCAGCATGTCCGAGGAGCAGGCGAACCTGATCGCGAACTTCGAGGGGTTCATCGAGGCGATCGAGGCGTACGAGGTGCAGGGCTCGGGCGAGCAGATCGACTACCACGTCGGCGTGATCTCGACCGGCGTGGACCACAACGAATGCGTCCCGATGTTCGGCTGCCCGCTCGAGGAGGAGGAGGACGGCTTCCTCCAGAACACGCCGCGCGCCGACGGCGGCGCCTGCACGCCCCCGCCGCTCCTCTGGATGGAGGGCCCTTCGCCGGACGTGGCGGAGCAGTTCGCGTGCGTGGCCGAGCTCGGCACGTCCGGCTTCTCGGAGGAGATGCCCCTCGAGGCGATCCGGCGCGGCATGACGCCCGGCCTTGCCGAGTGGGACTTCGAGGACGGCCACATCGACGCGGAGAACGCGGGCTTCCTGCGGGACGACGCCCTGTTCGTCGCGATCATCCTCACGGACGAGGACGACCAGTCGCGCGCCGACACCTACCCCGAGTCGTTCCAGGACGACATCTGGTCCGAGGGCAACGCCGCCGATCTCGGCCTCTACGCCGATATCTTCCTCACGATCAAGCCGTCGTACAACTACATGGTGTTCGGCGTCATTTCGGGCCCCGAGAGCGAGAGCTGCACGAGCACCTTCGGCGGCGCCTCGGACGCGCCGCGGCTGCACGAGTTCCTGACCTACACCGGCGACTACGGCACGTGGGCGAGCATCTGCGAGGAGGACCTCGACGGCGCCATCGCGACGATGCTCGACTCGATCGAACTCGCGTGCGACGAGATGCCGCCCATCGAGTAGCCCTCGAGCCGCGCTCCTAGCCCGCCCGCGCGTCGAGCACCGTCACCAGCCGATCCGCCATGCCGATCATCTCGACGAGCGTCTCCCACTCCGCGGCGCCCATGAGGTAGTCCGGCCGCGCCAGGCGCTCCTCCGGATCGCGCCACGTCAGCCGGCTGCCCTGCACGCCGACGGTCATAGGTGACCGCCCGTCGCAGCGGAGCACTATCGCCGGCGCCCGATACGTGCCTCCCGCGAACCGCGCGTTCACCGCGTAGAGGAACTCGCCGGTCCCGACGCCGTCCGGTGTCGCCGCGCACCGCCCGACGATCGCCTGCGACCCCGGATCGACCAGCCGGATCCCGCCCCCGTCGAGGCGCAGCTCGAGGCGCCCGCGCGCACGCCACCGCCGCCACGTCCGGGGCAGCGTGAGGACGAACACCGCGAAGGCGGCCCCGACCGCGGAGAGCAGCGCCGTTGCGAGCGCTTCGGGCATGTACGGTTCGAGCGCATGGAGAACGATCGCGGCGGCCGTGACGCCGAGGAACGGCGCGAAGACGAGCGGCAGGTGCCCCCACTGCGTGCGGTACCGCTCGAGCGAGAAGATCGCCGCTGTGGCGTTCGCATCCATCGACGAAGTCGTATCACGCGTGCGCGCGCGGCACAGCCCCTGTGCCTGAAATTCACGGTCACGCCGCCCATCCCGCGATTCGACGGAGAGATCCGTGCTGGCACTCTTCGTGCAAAGGGAGGGATCCGGGAAGCGTAGCGAGGAAAGGAAAACGGAGATGATGCACAGAATCGCACCGCTCGTCGCCACGGCGATCGTCCTCCCGGCCCTCGACGCGTCGGCACAGGGCCCCGACGTCTTTCCGCGTGATGAGCCGCGAGGGAAACGGGTTCTCGCAGGAGAAGTACGAGGCGTGCCGCAACCGGCGGTTCGGCGGCGGGCTACAGCTGCAGGTGACTTTCTGACCGGAACGCTTCTCGCCAAGTCCCGTGCGAGCTAGAATGCTCGAATCACGATACGGAAGGAGCCCACGATGAAAGCGCTTTCGATGGCCGTCGGCGTCCTGCTGACAACGTGTTGTCTGCCCGCCTTCGCGCAGGAAACGGAGCCGTCGACGGAACCGGCACCGGCCGCCGCTCCCGCGCCGGCTCCCATTCCCGCCGAAGCCGCTCCTGCGCCCGCCCCGGCTCCGGCGCCCGCGCCCGCCCCGCAGTGGGGTTTGCACCAGGTGGCACCGCCGAGCGCGGTGTACCCGCAATACGACCCTGTCGAGATGAGGCGCGTCGAACGCAAGATGAAGCGCCACGAACGCGACGTCATCCGCCTCGAGCGCGCGATGGCGGTCGAGGGGAACGATTTCTCCGAGGAGAAGTACGACAGCTACCGCAACCAGAAGTCCGGAGGGATCGCGCTCGTCGCCATCGGCGGCGTCAGCCTCGTTACCATGGTCATCTACTTTTTCCATGTCCTCGTGGACGACGCTCGCGAATGGAGCGACAGAGACTACGACAACGACGACGGCCAGTACGACGGATACTCCAGCAAGGAGGAGCAGGAGGACGCGGAGAACTTCGGAGAACATCCGCAGCGGGTAGCGCTGTGGACGATGCTCATCACCGGGATCGCGGGGATCGCCATCGGCGTGCCGCTGCTCATCACCGGCAGCCGCGGGAAGAAGCGGCAGGAGCTGCTGCAGCGGAAGGACGAGATCCTCGCGCCGTTCGACCCCGCCACCGCGTCGCTGTCGCTGTTCGTCGATCCCCAGGGCAACGGCGGCGGCCTGCGGTTGCAGGTGGAGTTCTGATCTACTTGCCCTTGCACGACGGCAGGTTGCCGAAGGTCATCTCCGCCGCGGCCTTGAGCTCCGCCTCGGGCATCGTGCCCTTGAACTGGAGATCGTAGTACTCGAACCACAGCTTCTTCGCGCCCTTGCAGTTCTCGAGCGCGGCGAGGCACTGCGCGGCCATCATCACGACGCTCAAGAGCATGTTCTTCTGCTGGACGTCCGTGGGCTTCTCCTTCGCGACGAGCTTCTTCGCCTCTTCCGCGGTCGCCTTGCACCCCGCCGCGTCGCCCTTCTGCTGCTGCTCCGACACCTGGGTCATGAGCGCGGTCGTCATGCCGGCGATGTCCTTCTGCGCCGACACCGGGCACTTCGACTTCGCCATCGTGTCGATCTGGAGGTCGAGCTGCGCGTCGGTGACCTTGTGCTGCTCGTCCAGGTTCGCGAGGTACTGCCGCATGAGCTTCTTGCCCTCGTCGCACCTGCCGACGCGCATCTTGCACAGGGCGCCCGTGTACATGGTCGTCTTGCGTGACTGCAGCGTGTCCTCGAGCTTCTTCGCGCGCTCGAGGTCGTCGAGGCACCCCTGCCCGTCGCCGGCCTGCTCCTTCTGGGTCGCGCTCTGGCGGAGCTTGTACGCCCGGGCTGCGGGCGTGTCGTCGTACGCGGGCGCCGGATCGACGGGCGGGATGATCGGCCCGGCCGGGGCCGCCGTCCCGTCGAGCGTCGGCGCGACCTCGTCGATCGCCTGCAGCACGAGCCGGATCGGCACGCGGCACTGGCGCTGCGCCTCGGTCGTGCAGCTGTCGAGGGCGCCGCCCTGCTTCAGGTTCGAGCTCGCGCTCGACGTCGAGCCGCCGACCCCCGCCCCGCCCTGGACGCCCACGTCGACGCCGGCGGTCGCGCCCTTGTGGGCGAGCAGCTCGAAGGCGCCGAGGTTGTACGCCGAGACGAAGTGGGTCGCGCCCTGGCAGCGCGGGTTGTCCGCGATCGAAGGCCGCTCGATGTAGTTGCGGGTCGCGTTGACCGCGCCGCTGACGAAATACTTGAGCTCGAGCGACTCCCCCACCTGGACGGAGCCCCCGAACTTGGCCGCGCCGAGCGGCAGCTTCGCCCAGACCTCGTCCTCGTTCCGCATCGTGAAGCTCTCGACCGTGCCGCTCGTGAACGTCGGCTCCTGGTAGCGGCCGTAGCGGCCCGGGATCCCGTTGTCCGAGCAGCCGTACAGGAGCTCGATCGCGCAGTTCCCGTACTTGACGAAAACGATATCGCGCGACGCCTTGGCCTCGAAGGTCGACAGATCCGTCGCGTCCCACTCGACGACGAACGGGCTCGCCAACGCCTCGCCGCTCCCGCAGCGGTGCTGGCCGACGGCCGTATCGTTGAGCAGCTGGTTCGGCCCCGCGCCTGCGGGCTGGCCGTCGAAGTGGCGGGTC
>JALNZK010000032.1 GCA_023229365.1 Pseudomonadota bacterium
CGATTGCGCCGCGCTGCACGAAGATGTTCGACCTGAACCGCGCGAGGTTCTTGACGCCGAACGAGAGATCGAGCTCGTTGTCCTTCTCGAACTTACTCTTCTGATCCTCCGTGAGGATGGAGTAGCAGATCCGCTTCGTGTCCGCCGGCCCGAGCGGATCCATCTTGAGCGGGACGAGGCTGCCGTCGATGCGGAGCTGCGGCGGCGTGCCGGTCGTGATGTGGAGATCCGACGCGCCCTTCTCGATCATCGCCTTGAGCAGCTGGTGCAGGTTGATAGTGGATTCCACGGTCCGCGGCCCTTTCCCCGTTCGGGGGCGTTGCGATCAGTCGCCGGCGGTGACGCGCAACACCTCTGCCAAGGCCGTCATCCCCTCGCCGACCTTCTTGAGGCCGGCCATGCGCAGCGACTCCATGCCGAGCCGGATGGCCTCCGCCTTGAGCTCCGCCGTGGAGCAGCCCTGGAGCACCATCTCCTTGAGCTGATCGCCGAAGGTCATCACCTCGTAGAGCGCCACGCGCCCCTTGAAGCCCGTGTTGTTGCACAGAGGACAGCCCGCAGGCTCGTACGCCGTATAACCCGCGGCGAGCGCCTCGGGCTTCACCCCCGCCTCCAGCAGCCGCTCCCGCGGGACGTCCGACGGGACCTTGCACTCCTTGCACAGCCGCCGGGCGAGGCGCTGGGCGATGACCATGACGACCGACGCCGTCACCAGGAACGGCTCGACGCCCATGTTCAGGAGCCGGCTGATCGTGGACGGCGCGTCGTTCGTGTGCAGCGTGGAGAGCACGAGGTGGCCCGTGAGCGCCGCCTTGACCGCGATCTCCGCGGTCTCGAAGTCGCGGACCTCGCCGACCATGATGATGTCCGGATCCTGCCGCAGGAACGAGCGCAGCGCGGCGGCGAAGTTCAACCCGATCTCGTCGTGCATCTGCACCTGGTTGATGCCGTGCAGGTTGTACTCGACCGGATCCTCCGCGGTGGAGATGTTCACGTCCGACTTGTTGAGGTCGGAGAGCGCCGAGTAGAGCGTGGTCGTCTTCCCGGATCCGGTCGGGCCGGTGACGAGCACCATGCCGTACGGCAGGTGGATGGCGCGCTTGAAGTCCTCGAGCGGCACCGTGTCGAACCCGAGCTTGGTCATGTCGAGCTGGAGGTTCGACTTGTCGAGGAGCCGCAGCACGACCTTCTCGCCGAACAGCGTCGGCAGCACCGAGACGCGGAAGTCCATCTCGCGACCCTTGCCGAGCTTCAGCTTGATGCGGCCGTCCTGCGGGAGGCGCCGCTCGGCGATGTCGAGCCGGCTCATGATCTTCACGCGGCTCGTGAGCGCGTTCTTGAGCTTCAGGGGCGGCTGCATCTCGTCGTGGAGCACGCCGTCGACGCGGTACCTGATGCGCATCGACTTCTCGTAGGGCTCGATGTGGATATCCGAGGCGCCCTTCTTGATCGCGTTGACGAGGATGAGGTTGACGAGCCTGACCACCGGAGCGTCCTCGCTGAGCTTCTCGAGCTCGAGGACGTTCTGGTCGTCGCTCATGTCGCCCGTGATCTCGAACTCCTCCTCGTCGAAGCCCTCCATGACGTCGTCGTAGGAGGCGAGCGGCTGGGAGTAGTACTTCTCGATCGCCTTCTCGATCGCCGCCTCGGACGCGACCACCGGCTCGACGTTGTAGCTCGTGAGGAACTTGATGTCGTCGATGGCGTGCAGGTTCGTCGGATCGCCCATCGCGACGATGAGCGACGTGCCGGCGCGCGACACCGGGATGATCTTGTGCCGCTCCGCGACGTCCCGCGGGACGAGGCTGATGATCTCTTCTTCGATCTCGTACTGGTCGAGATCGATGGCGGGGATGTTGTACTGAGACGCGATGAATTCGGTGACGTCGTTGTCGGCCACAAAGCCGAGCTTCACCAGGCTCTTGCTCAGGTTCTCGCCGCTGGCCTTCTGGAGCTCCTGGGCTTTTCGCAGCTGTGCCAGCGAGATGAGTTGCTCGCGGACGAGGAGCTCGCCGAGCCTGTTTTCGTTTGCCATCGGACCTCCGGACCCGGGTGCGCCCAGGTCGAAAAAATCTATTCGGTCGCGTGGATGCGGTCAACTGTCTTCTGGTCGGACATTCAGTGCGGACGGACGGGTGCGCCGATTTCGGATCCGGCGGCTCAGTCCTCCCAGATCAGCTTCCAGGGGTGGTGCTTGATGTCGCGGATCAGCTCCTTGAGATCGTCGTAGATCTCTTCGTCCGAGAGAAGCTGGCCGGCGGTGCCCTCGCCGCGCCGGATCTTCTGCACCATGCCGTCGACGCTGGCGAGCGTGTTGTCCGCCCGGACCGCGATGTCGTCGAGCCGGTTGAGCGCGTCCTTGATGCTCTTCTGCTCCTCCGGCCCGAGGGTGTCGCCGAGACGGTCGACCACGACGAGCGCCTCGCGCACGTCCTTGATCAGCGGATCGATCTCCCGGTTCAGCTTCGCCGAGATCTCCTCCATGTTGTCGAGCGTGCGCGCCACCCCGGGGTCGTCGACGTACTTCTCCCGCGCGCCCTGCACGAGCCCGCGCGTGTCCGTGAGCAGCCCCTCGAGGTTGTCGGCGATGCGGCCGACGCGCGCCTTGTCCGCCGTGCCGCCGTCCGAGAGCATCTGGTCGACGCCGCCCAAGAGCCGCGCCCCGCTCCCGAGGACCTGGTCCAGGTTGCCCGCGTTGCGGCGCAGGAGCTCGTTGAGCGCCGTGATGAGCTCGGCCGCGTCGGCCAGGAACAGGTCGAGCCGCGGCGGATCCGTCCCGAACGCCTTCTGGCCCTGGGCGAACGGCGTCGGCGCCACCCCTGGGTCGATCTCCATGAACGGATCGCCGAGCAAGCCCTTGGTCGTGATGTAGAACCGCGCGTCCGAGCGGAAGGTCTCCGCGACGTCCTCCTCGATCTCGATGAGCGTGCGGACCAGGGCCGGGCGGAGCGTCGTCGGGTGCAGCGGGCCGGTCTGTCCGAGGTAGGTCATCTCGGTGATGGTGCCGACCTTGCGGCCCGCGACCTTGACCGCGGCGCCCGGCGCGAGGCCGCCCGGGTTCTGGAAGTACACGTCGATCCTGGTGCGGCTGCCGAAGGACCAGTCGCCGAGGATGAGGACGAACGTCACCAGAAGGACGAGCGCGACGAGGATCATCGCACCGACCTTGAGCTCCAGGTGCCTCTCGTCGCGGCCGCCGGCGGTCATCGCGCCTCCTCCTCGGGTCGCCCTCCAATGAAGGCTCGTACCACGGAATCCGTGCTAGCGGCCAATTCTTGGGCGGTGCCCAGGAAGCGGACGCGACCCTCGTGGAGCAGCGCGACGCGGCTCGCGATCTCGAACACGGAGCGCACGTCGTGGGAGACGACCACCTGGGTCACGCGCGACGCGGCGAGCGGCCCGCGGACGAGCGCGTCGAATTTGCGCGCCGCGAGCGGATCCAGCCCCGTCGTCGGCTCGTCGAACAGGATCGCCCGCGGCTCGAGCGTCATCGTCCGCGCGACGGCGACGAGCTTGCGGAGCCCCGGGCCGAGGGTCGCGGGATCGCGATCGGCGAGGTGGGAGACACCCACCTGGGCGAGGTAGCCGAGCGCCCGCTCCCGGGCGCGCCGCGGGGGCAGCGCGTAGTGCTTGCGGAGCGGCAGCGCGACGTTCTCGACGCACGACATCGAGTCGAAGAGCGTGGCCTGCTGGAACACCATGCCGCACCTGCGCCGGAGCGCGGTGAGGTGCGCCTCGTCCATGCCGGTGACCTCCTCGCCCTCGAACCGGATCGAGCCCCGGTCCGGGCGCAGGAGCCCGACGAGCTGCTTGATCATCACGCTCTTGCCGACGCCCGACTTGCCGATGATGCAGAACACCTCGCCCTCGCCGATCTCGAGCGAGACGTCGGTGAGCACGCGCCTGCCGCCGAGGGTAATCGACACGTCGCGGTAGGAGATCATGCGCCCCCCGTCGCGAGGTGCGCGATCATCGAGATCAGCGAGTCGAGCGCGACGATCGCGAACGACGATCCCACGACCGCATCGGTCGTCGCCTGGCCGACGCCGCGCGCGCCGCCGCGGGCCGCGAGGCCGCACGCTCCGGACACGATCGGCACCGCCATGCCGTAGGTGAGCGCCTTCGCGATGCCCTGCACGACGTCGGCGGTCCCGATCAGCGACAGGTTCCAGTAGGTGACGGGGCTCACCCCGAAGGCGACGATGCCCGTGAACAGGCCCGCCGCGATCGCGGCGCTGGAGCCGATCACGGCGAGGGTGAACGCGGCGATGATCGCGCCCCGCAGCCGCGGCACCATGAGGACCTCGACGGGATCGGCGGCGCACATGCGCATCGCGTCGAGCTGATCGGTCACCGCCATGGCGGCGATCTCGGCCGCGATGCCGGCGCCCACGCGGCACGCGAGCAGAAGCCCCATGAGCGTTGGCCCGAGCACGCGCACGAGCAGCTTGAGGAACGACGCGCCCACGAGGCTCGTGTCGCCCACGGCGCGCGCGAGCTGCTCCGTGGACTGGTACACCATGATCATGCCGACGAACGCCATGGCGATGCAGACGAATGCCAGCGAGCCGTTCGTGTACCTGTGCGCCATGCGCCGCGACTCGCCGCGATCGGTCTTCGCCGTCAGGAGGAGCCGGGTCGTGCGGACGAGCAGGATGGAGATCGCCCCGATGTGCGCGATCACCGCGAGGGGGCCGGTGGGCGGCCCGGCCCGACGCGCCCGGAGGCCCGCGTCGGCGAGGGTGCGCTTGTCGAACAGCGCTTTGCTCTGCTTGGACATGATCGCGCCAGCAGTCTAGCACACGACCCAACCGCGGAACCAAGAACGGGCGGCGGCGCACTTGCACGGGAAACGTCGGAGTCGCAGAGGCCATACTCTAAAAGTGATACAGTTACGGCACTCATATTGTTTGATAAGGGGGGCTGGAATGAAACGACAAGCGGAAGTTGGGCGATACGTGCCTCGCAAGTGCGTCTTCGAGGTGACCTTGGCCTGCAACATCAGGTGCAGGCACTGCGGATCCGGTGCCGGGGAGCCGAGGGCCGACGAGCTCTCCACGGGCGAGATCGCGCGCATCATGTGCGAGCTGGCCGCGCTCGGGTGCCGCAAGGTGACGATCAGCGGCGGCGAGGCGCTGTTGCGTTCGGATTGGCCCGAGATCGTCTCCGCCGCGTCGGGCGCCGGTATGAAGACGGGGCTCGTGACAAACGGCATCCTGTTCGACGACGGGGCGGCGAGGACGGCGGTGTCGGCCGGCCTGGACGCGATCGGGTTCAGCCTGGACGGCGTCGGCGAGATGCACGACCGGGCGAGGCGATGCCCGGGGCTCTTCCCAAGAGTGCTCCGCGGCTTCGAGGCCGCGGCCGGGGCCGGGCTGCGAGCGTGCGCGATCACACAGATCAGCACGAGGAACCTCGGCGCGCTCCGGGGGATCCGGGATCTCCTAGTTGAGCGCGGCGCCTTCGCGTGGCAGGTGCAACCGGCGATACCCATGGGAGAGCTGTGCTACGACCGCGAGCTGAGCCTTCGACCGGAGGATGTCGTCCGCGCGTCCGCGGAGGTCGCGGCGCTGATCGCGGAGGACGTCCTCCGCATCGACGTCGGCGACTCGCTCGGCTATTTCGGCCCCGACGAGATGATCCTGCGGAGGAGCCTGGGGGGTGGCTATTTCGGAGGATGCCAGGCGGGGAAGAGGATGGTCGGGATCGAGTCGGACGGCTCGGTGAAGGGGTGCCTCTCCATCCAGCCGGGGAACAACCCGGGGCGCGATCGGTTCGTCGAGGGGAACCTGAGGGAGTGGAGCCTCGCGGAGATCTGGAACCGGCCCGGCGCGTTCGCCTACAGCCGGGAGTGGAGCCCCGCCGATCTTTCCGGCTTCTGCCGGCGGTGTCAGTTCGCCGAGCACTGCCGCGGCGGATGTCGGAGCACCCAAGTCGCCTTCGGCGGCGGGGATGGGAACCCTCTGTGTGTGTACCGGGTGCTCGCCGAGAGAAGAGCGAAGAGCGGAACCGCCAACGCCGGAACCGCCGCCGCGGTGCTGGCCATGTTCCTGGCGTTTAGTGTGCAGGGGTGCGTGGGTTGCACATCGGGCGCGGGCGTGTACGGTTTCATTGGCGACGATTCTTCCGACACGGATACAGACACGGATACAGACACGGATACAGACACGGATACGGACAGCGACACCGACACGGACACCGATCCGAATCCCGACGGAGGCGCCGACGGCGGTGCCGACGCGGGCCAGTAGGCGCTGTCAGGGCTTTGGAGAGGGCCGCACCGGGCTGAGACACCGGCGTAGAAGTCGTGTAAGCTAGCTCTGTGGCGACACTCAAGATAGAGCGCGGGACCGAAGACGATGGGAGGGAACTCGAGTTCGAACTCGCGTTCCAGAGAACCCTCTCCTTCGAGCGGCGACTCGCCTGGATGCTCGAGGAGTCGGATCACATCCTCGCCACCCTGATTGCCAATGGAAAAAGAACGCCTTCTGCAATTGTTAAACGCCCACTGCGTTGAGTTCGTGATCATCGGCGCGACGGCGTTCCCGCTCCACGGCTATGCGCGGGCAACCCTCGATATCGACGTATTCATCCGCCCGGATCCCGAGAACGCTCGAAGGATACACGCGGCGCTCGCGGAGTTCGGATACGATCTGTCCGACGTCACCCCAGACGATCTGCTGCGAAACAAGGTCTTGATCCGCCAATATGTCGTTGCGCTCGACGTGCACCCCTTCGTACGCGGTGTCGGGTTCGCGGACGTGTGGGATCACCGCGTGATGGCCCGCTTCGGCAGCGTCGAGGTGCCGTTCGCCTCTCTCGAAGACTTGATCGTCATGAAACGTGCTGCGGGCAGGCCCAAGGACGTCGAGGATCTGCGCGTCCTCGAGCGCCTCGCCGCTGGTGCGCCGGTCGAAGAAGAGGAAACCGCAGATTGAGGCGACGTATTTGGCCCGCTGACGAGACGGCCTACTCCCACTCGATCGTGCCGGGCGGCTTGGAGGTGAGGTCGAGCGCGAGGCCCGAAATGCCGGGCAGGGCGAGGATCGCGTCGCGCAGCTCGGCGACGAGCGCGGGCGGGAGGCTCGCCGCGGTCGCGGTCATCGCGCGCTCCGAGTGGATCGGGCGGACGATGCACAGCTCCGAGCCCTTGCCGTCGATCCGCAGCGGCACGAGCACGGTCGGGCACTGCCAGATCGAGTCGTACAGCTCGTGGCGCCGGAGCCCCTCCATGACCAGGTGGTCCGCCTCCCGCAGGAGATCGAGGCGCTTGCGCGTCATCGTCGCGGCGAGCGGCTCGAACCTGGAAGGCCTGGTCGTAGAGAGGTTCCAGACGCAGCGGTTGATCCCCGGCACGTCCTTGTACATCGTGCCCGCGGCCTCGATGAGCCGCTCGAACGGCGCGTCGCCGCTCAGCATGACCGGGTGCTCGTACGAGCGGAGATCCGCCTTCACGCCCACGGACTTGATGGGCAGCGGCGCGGCCTCGATCCCGTAGCGCGCCCCGATCGCGGCCACGCTCTCCCGGATCGCCGCGACCTCGTCCTCGGCGCCTCCGCCCTTCGAGCAGAGGAGCCGGACGCCGAGCCCCGGGCCGGGGAACGGGTGGCGCCAGATCGCGTGGCGCGGGATGCCCAGACGCTCGCCGAGCTCCCGCACCTCCACCTTGTAGAGATCCGCGAGCGGCTCGACGACGCGCCCGGCGGCGATCATCTGCTCGATGATCGGCACGCGGTTGTGGTGCGTCTTGATCGTGTCCGCGCGCTTCGTGCCGCCGGTCTCGATCGTGTCCGGGTAGATCGTCCCCTGGCCGAGGAGGTGCCCCTCGATGCCGAGCCGCTTCGCCTCCGCCTCGAACACGTCGATGAACGTCCGGCCGATGATCGCGCGCTTCTCCTCCGGCTCCACCGCGCCCGAGAGCGCGGCGAGGAACGCCTCGGAGGCGTCGACGAAGTGCAGGTTCTCGGCGAGGCCCAGCTCCTCGAACATCCGGAGCACGCCCTTGCTCTCGTCCTTGCGCATCATGCCGTTGTCGACGTGGAGGAGGTGCAACCTCGAGGCGCCGAGGGCGAGGCCGAAGAGCTTCGCCGCCACGGTGGAGTCGACGCCGCCGGACGCGAGCAGGAACACGGAACCGCCGCCGACCTGCGCGCGGATCTTCTCGACCTGCTCCTCGACGTAGCGCTCCATCGTCCACGACGGGGCGCAGCCGCAGATCCCGAGCACGAAGTTCGCGATCATCTCGTCGCCGTGGGCCGTGTCGTCGACCTCCGGGTGGAACTGGAAGCCGTAGCGGCGCAGCCGATCCGAGCCGATCGCCGCGTACCTGTGCTTCTTCCCGGCCGCGCCGAGGAACGAGTACCCCAGCTCCTCGAAGTCGGGGCCGATCGCCGACACGGTGTCGAAGTGGCTCATCCACACGATCTCCTTCTCGGCGAGGCCTTGGAACAGAGGGTGCGGCCGCACGACGTGCATCTCCGCGTGCCCCCACTCGCGGCCGCCGTGGATCACCTCGCCGCCGTAGTGCTTGGCGATCTCCTGGTGGCCGAAGCAGAAGCCGAGGATCGGCACGTCGAGATCGTAGATCGCCTTCGTGTACTCCGAGTCCTCGCCGTGGGACGAGAGCGACGGGCTGCCGGAGAGGATGATCCCCTTGTACCTCCGGAACGCGTCGATCGGATCGTCGGGCTGGCGGATCTCGGCGAGCACGCGGCTCTGGCGGACCTTCGTCGCGATGAGGTGCGCGTACTGTCCGCCGAAGTCGATGACGGCGATGGCGTCGTGCTGCATGTTCTCCCTCTCACTCCCGCGCCAGCACCGCGCCGTTGAGCGGGATGCTGCGGCCCTCGCAGAGGTCGCTGACCAGGACGAACGCGAGCGCGGTCTCGCTCACCGTGAACGTGTAGACGCCGACCTGCTCCTCGGGACAGGCGTAGTCGCCGTCGGTGTCGGTGAACGAGATCTCGCAGCCGTCGACCGCCGCTTGCCCGTAGACGTCGATCACCATGAGGTTCGGCGCGCCGGCCGCCTCGTAGGTGAGATCCTCGAAGAACTCCACGCTGTAGTCGGTGCTCAGCCAGACGCCGGTGAGCAGCTCCGCGTCGCACTCGGCGTCCGTGTCGGTATCGGAGTCGGTGTCGGAATCGGTGTCGGAGTCCGTGTCCGAATCCGAATCGGTGTCCGAGTCGGAGTCGGAGTCGGAATCGGTGTCCGAATCCGTGTCCGCGTCGCCGGACGCGTCGTCGTCGCCGCAGCCCACGGCCGCGGCGAACGGGCAGAGGGTGAGGAGCAGGGTCAGTATGCCGAAGGTCGCGCGTGCCATGGGTGGTTCTCCTTTGGTTGAGGCCGTCACAGGATCCTAGGCAGGATGGACTTCGCGTCAAGCGCGCTATTCTCCGGCGTCGGTCCCCGCGTCGCCGACGCCCGCATCACTTTGGCAGCACCAGCAATACGCTCCGTCCGGCCCTTCCGTACAACCCGAGCCGCACGGGCAGCTCAAATCATCGAGACATTCGGTCACGCCGTGGTTCCAACACGGGTCGTCCGGAAGGCATTCGACGAGCATGGTTCCTTCGCAGTAGCTGTCTCCCACTTCCGTGCACTCCGTCGCGGACTCTCCGCAGCAGCCTTCTTCGACCCAGCACTCGCCGTCGGCGCATCCGGAAGAGCAATCCGCGACGTCGCAGTCCTTCTCTGTGAAGTGGCACCCGTCCAGACACTCCATCGCGTAGTCAGCACTGCTGCAGTAGTTGTCATCGTTCGACGTGCACTCGCACTCGGTTTCCGTGTCGCCTGCCTCGTTGCTTTCTTCGCCGCTGCACGCCGCGACAACCGCGGCCGAAGCTAGGAGCAGGGTCGATCTTCCAAACGTTCGAATCTTCATCGCGATCACCTCCGGGCACCCTCCCGTGCAATCCTCGCACCATTCCCGCCCGGCGGCCGGGAGAAAGCGTATCGGGCCGATTTCGCTGGGGAATCAGAAGAGCCAAGCATCGGCGAGGTGTGCCACGTTGTGCCGCCGACCCATCCCCCGGCCCCTTCCCGGTGCGGGAAGGGGAGCAGCGGGATTGATCTTGGCAGAAGAGATCTGATGCCTCCCCCTTCCGCGTCGGAAGGGGGACCGAGGGGGTAGGTTCTAGTCAATCTCTAATCGATCTCTAAAATCCCCTGCCTCACGACGATCGGCGCGTCGCCGCTCGCGTCGACGATCGTGGAGCCGGGCGGGCCGGGCACCGAGCCCGGGACGACGAGGTCGATCCCCTCGAGGTCGAGGAGGTCGCCGTGCGAGAGCGCGTCCCTCCCGCCGGCGCGGTTGGCGCTCGTGGCGGTCAGCGCGCACCCGACACGCCGGACGAGCTCGAGCGCAGGCGACGACCCGGGGACCCGCACGCCGACGAGCCCCCTCGGTCCGACGAGCGGCGCCGAGAGACCCGGACGCGCCGGCACGAGCAACGTGAGCGGCCCGGGCCAGTACCTGGCGGCCAGCTCCAGAGCGAGGGGCGGGAGCGGCAGGGCGATCTCCGCGGCGGCGCCGAGGTCGTGCACGATCGCGGAGATCGGCTGCTTGGGATCGCGGGTCTTCACCGCGGCGGATCTCGCGACGGCCTCGGGAAAGGCCGCGCGCGCCGCGAGGCCGAAGAGGCGCTCGAACGGCAGCGCGACCACGCCGCCCGCGAGGACGACGCGCGCCGCCTCGTCGAGCCACGTCGAGGGCGAGGCGATCTCGGCCACCTTCGCCCCTAGTCCTCGGACGACAGCTGCAGCTGCAGGCCCCGGTCCGACTCCTCGACCGCCACGCGCTGCTTCTCGCGGGCCCCGTCGAGGCGACTCGCGAGCTGCTCGTCGGTCGCGCTCAGGATCGAGGCGGCGATGAGCCCCGCGTTCTTGGCGCCGTCGATGCCGACCGAGGCGATCGGGACGCCGCCGGGCATCTGCACGGCGGAGAGGAGCGCGTCCAGGCCGCCGAGCCCGCCGACCGCGATCGGCAGCGCGATCACGGGCAGCGTCGTGTTCGCCGCCATGGCGCCGCCGAGGTGGTGTGCGCCCCCTGCCGCGGCGATGATCACGCCGAACCCGTCGGAGCGCGCCTTCCGGGCGATCTCGGCCGCGCGCTCTGGCGAGCGGTGCGCCGACGCGATCGTCGCCCGGTACGGGATGTCGAAGCTCTTGAGCACCTCGATCGCCGGCTCGACCTTCGGCAGATCGTTGACGCTCCCCATGACGATGAGCACGCCGTTTTTCATTTCCAGACTCCTCGCTGACGTCAACGGATCACAGGGCGCGATGGCCGATGTCCCGGCGCATGCGCATCCCGGACCACGAGATCCCCCCCGCCACCTGGTACGCGATCCGCGCGGCCTCCGGCACGTCGCTCCCCCGCGCCGTCACGCCGAGGACGCGCCCGCCGACGGTCACCATCTCCCCGCCCGGCTGCCCCTTGGTCCCGGCGTGGAACACCCGCAGCGCGTCGTCCTGTCGGATCGCGTCGAGGCCCGCGATCGGCTTACCCTTCTCGTACGGGCCGGGGTAGCCGCCCGCGACGAGCACCACGCAGAGCGCAGCGCCGTCGTGCCACGCGAGCGGGGCGCCGGACAGCGTACCTTCGGCCGCGTCGCGCAGGAGGAGCGCCAGGTCGCTCTTCAGCATGAGCAGGAGCGGCTGGCACTCCGGATCCCCGAAGCGGACGTTGTACTCGAGGACGTGGAGCCCCTGCTTGCCGATCATGAGGCCGGCGTAGAGGACGCCCCTGAACGGCGTGCCCTCGGCGGCCATCCCCTCGACCGTGCGCCGGATCACCTGCTCCTCGATCAGCCGCCCGAGCTCCGGCGTCACCACCGGCGCGGGCGCGTACGCCCCCATGCCGCCCGTGTTGGGCCCGGTGTCGCCTTCGTACGCCGCCTTGTGATCCTGCGCGGCGATCAGCGTCGTGAACCGCTCGCCGTCGCAGATCGCGAGCACCGATGCCTCCTCGCCCTCGAGGAGATCCTCGACGACCACGCGGGACCCCGCGTCGCCGAACGCCCGGTTGCCGACCATCTCGCGCACCGCCCCACGCGCCTCGAACGGGCTGCGGCAGACGACCACGCCCTTGCCGGCGGCGAGCCCGTCGGCCTTGATGACGCACGGGCCGCCGCGCCGGTCGATCTCGGCGAGCGCCGAGTCGAGCGCCGTGTGGACGGAGAACCTGGCCGTGGGGACGCCGTGGCGCTGCATGAACTCCTTGGCAAACGCCTTGCTGCCCTCGAGGCGGGCCGCCGCGGCGCTCGGTCCGAACGCGCGGATCCTCCGGGCCGCGAGCCTGTCCACGAGGCCGTCGACGAGCGGCGCCTCGGGGCCGACGACCACGAGGTCGATCTTCTCGCGCTCGGCGAGGGAGACCTGGCCGTCGACGTCCTCGGCCTTCAGCGGGACGCACCGGGCGTGCGCGGCTATGCCTCCGTTCCCCGGCGCGCAGATCACCTCCGACACCTCGGGGCTGCACCCGATCTTCCAGGCGAGGGCGTGCTCCCGCCCGCCGCCGCCGACGATCAGGACCTTCATCGAGCGCCCCCTCGGCGCGCGTGGGTCGCGAGATCGAACTGCGGCAGCGTCTGGAACACGGCCGCGTCGTATTTCGCGGTGTGGCCGAAAGCCTTCACGGCGAGATCGAAGCGGATCGCCGGCGGAACGGCGCCGTCCCGGGCGAGGTGCCACAGCACGACCTCGTAGTCCTGCGGATCGCAGACCGCGGTGACCCGCTCGAAGTTCTTCGCCGCCGCGCGCAAGAGGCACGGGCCGCCGATGTCGATCTGTTCGACCGCCTCGGGGAGCTGCACGGTCCTCGAAGCGACCGTCGCCTCGAACGGGTAGAGGTTGACGACGACGAGCTCGATCACCGACGCGTGGATCCGGCGCAGGTCGGCGATGTGGCCCTCCGTGTTGCGCGCGAGGATTCCGCCGTGGATCTTCGGGTGCAGCGTCTTGACGCGCCCGTCCATGATCTCCGGCGCGCCGGTGTAGTCGGACACCATCGTCACCGGGAGCCCCGCCGCTGCGAGCGCCTTGGCCGTGCCGCCCGTGGAGAGGAGACCGAACCCGAAGTCGACGAGGCCGCGCGCGAGAGTCTCGATGCCGCGCTTGTCGGATACGCTGAGGAGAGCGAGGCGCCGATCGTCCATGTGACCGTTTCCCTCCTGGCCGGCGGGGCGGTCGCCGCACCGGCGGATACCGAGAGTTGTACGGGATCGCGGCCCGCTTGACTAGCGGCGTCGTTCGTCGGGCGGGCGGATTGCGAGCAGGAACGCGGCCGCCGAGAGCCTGCCCGCGAGGACCGCCGTCACCGCGACGAACACCGCCGGGACCTCCGTGAGGTTGATCCCGATAGCGAGCGCGACGGCGATCACCCCGACCTCGATGATCGTCCCCGCGGTGATGATCCGCGTGGCGCGCCCCGTCACGAGGCGCCCGTGCCGCCACGAGATCACCGTGGAGAGGGCCGGCGTCGGCACGAGGAGCAGCGCCGCGGGGATCGCGAGCGCGAGGAGCGACTCCCCGAGGTTCGAGACGTCGCGGAACCAGAGGCCGGCGAGCGGCGTCAGGACGACCGCTGCCATCGCGATCGTAGTCACGCCCCCGAGGCCCGTGGCGAAGCGCCGGAGCGCGGCGATCGCGCGCCCGCCGTCGCGGCCCAGGGCGATCGCGACCTCCTGGTACGAAAGCGCGGAGCAGCGGAAGATGAAGCCGAACGAGTTGAGCACCGGGATCACCGCGAGCGACTCCACGGGCAGCCGGCCGCGGCCGACGAAGAACGTGATCATCGGCTGGGCGGCCAGGTTGATGAGCGGCGTCATGGCGAGGGGCGCGTAGAAGCGGCCGATGTCGCGGTAGGTGAGCGCCGGGGCGCCCTCGTCGGGGTCGGTCGCGAGGAGGCGGCGCACGTCGCCGCTCACCCACGCGCGGGCCGCGATCGCCTCGAGGACGACGCCCGCCGAGAGCGCCGCGGCGCCGACGGAGGCGCCGTCGAGGTCGCCCGCGAGGTAGAGGAGCGTCCCGGTCGCGGCCATGGTCGCGAGGCGGATCACCGTGCCGTAGGCGACGAGGCGCGTCTTGCCCGAGCTGATGAGGACGCCGTGGTAGAAGCGGCGGAAGCCGATCGCCGCGGGCCACGGGAGGAGCATGAGCACCGCGTGGTGCGCGAGCCGCGCCACGTCGGGCGGCAGCGCGAGGAGCTCCAGCGAGAAGGCGTCGAACACCGGCGGAATGAGCACGAAGACGATCAGCATCGTCACGCCGACGTTCATCGCGAAGGAGAAGTTGCGCAGCCGCCGGTAGCTCCGCCTGTCTCGGACGAGCGCCGTGGACGCGCTGAGCATCATGATGATCGGCGACTCGGTGACGAAGCCGACCGCCATGGCGACGCCGTACGCCGCGAGGTTGTGCACGGGGTCCGCGAGCCGCGCGATGATCGCGGCCACGAACGGCCCCTCTGCGGCCATCATGAACCACGTCGCCGCGAGCGGGGACCAGAAGCGGAAGATCCTACCGGCGGTCAGCGGCGGGGCGGTGTTTTCGGGGACGATCACCGGGACAATCTGGGCTAGAATGGGAAGGATGGGAAGCAGGAGAATCATAAGAATAATGAGGAGGACTCTCATGACTCCCATGCTTCGCATGATTCCCGTGGCTCTCTTGATCCTGCTCCCCGGCTGCTTCGGCACGAAGACGGCGGTCTACCCCGACGATCCGGGCGCGGGCGGCGACTCGGACATCGATTCGGACTCGGATTCCGATTCCGATTCGGACTCGGATTCCGATTCGGACGCGGATTCGGACCTCGACGTCGATATCGACACTGACACCGACACCGACTCGGGCGATTGCGGCGAGATCGACGCGGAGTGCTGCCCGGCGGAGCCCCTGTGCTTGGACGGCACGACGCCGGTTTCGAACGGCGGCCCGGACTGTACCTGCTACGAGAACTGCGAGCCGGCGGAGTGCGCGGACGATCTCGACCTCTGGGACGCGGAGTACGTTTCCTGCTTCGACGTGAGCTCCGGCGGCGGCGTCGGCGCCTGCATGGCGGACGAGGACATGGAGCCCGTAGCCGAGTGCACGGTCGAGGTCTGCACCACACCGAGCGGCTACACGGACGGCATCTGCCTCTCCGACGGGACAAACGAGTACTGCATCCGGCAATGCACGCCGGACAACGACGTCTGCGACATCGTCCACACGTGCACGGCGCTCTTGGGCGGATCCGGCGAGTACGCCGGCGGGGCGTGCGTCCCGATCTGAGCCGGTCGTCCTACCTGCGGTCCTCGTCCACGGTGACGCGGAGCACCTCCTCGAACGAGGTGATCCCGGCGGCGAGCTTCTGCACCGCCGCCTCGCGCAGCGTGACCGTGCCGTCCGCGCGGGCCGAGCGCATCAACGTCGCGGCGTCGGCGCTCCGGATGACGAGCTCGCGGATCGCGTCGTTGACCTGGAGCATCTCGAACACCGCGACGCGGCCGTACAGCCCGGTGCCGCGGCAGCGCACGCAGCCCTGACCGCGGGCGACCGTCAGATCCCGCGGCCCGCCGGCGGGCGCGTCGATGCCGAGGAGCGACTGCTGATCCTTGGTGAGCGCGACCTCCACCTTGCACTTCTCGCAGACCTTCCGCACGAGCCGCTGCGCGACGACGCCGACGAGCGTGGACGCGACGAGGTGCGGATCGACGCCGAGCTCGAGCAGCCGCGTGAGGCTCGAGGCGCTGTCGTTCGTGTGGAGCGTGGAGAGCACGAGGTGCCCGGTCAGCGCCGCCTGCATCGCCTGCTCGGCGGTCTCCGGATCGCGGATCTCGCCGACCATGATGATGTCGGGATCCTGGCGCAGGAGGTGGCGGAGCGCGTGGGCGAACGTCACGCCGATCTTCGGCTGGATCGCGACCTGGTTGAAGTCCTCGATCACCATCTCGATCGGATCCTCGATGCTCGTCACGTTGACCTCTGGGCCGCTCACGTGGCGCAGCGCCGAGTATAGCGTCGTCGTCTTGCCCGACCCGGTCGGCCCGGTCACGAGCACGAGACCGTTCGGCCGCTCGATGAACTCGAGGAACCGGCGGTAGCCGTCCTCGTCGAACCCGAGATCGGCGACCTCCTGGATCAGCACGGTCGGATCGAAGATCCGGATGACGAGCTTCTCGCCGAACGCGACCGGTATCGAGGAGACGCGCATCTCGACCTCGACGCCCTCCTTGTCGGTCTTGAAACGGCCGTCCTGCGGCCGCCGGCGCTCGGCGAGATCGAGCCGCGAGAGCATCTTGATGCGGCTCACCACCGCGGGGTGGACCGCCTTGGGGATCTGGTAGATGTCGTGCAGCACGCCGTCGATCCGCATCCGCACCTGGCTGTGCTCGCGCTTCGGCTCGATGTGGATGTCTGACGCCCGCTGGTCGAACGCGTAGTGCAGAATGTATTCGACCGCGTTGACGACGTGCTGATCGTTCGCCTCGATCTCGTTCACGGCGCCGAGCCGGACGAGCTGCTCCAGGTTGCCGAGGTCGATCGTCGGCGCCATCTCCTTGGCCGCGCGCGTCACCGACCGCTTGAAGCCGTAGACCTCGGTGATGAACCGCTGGATGTCGCCGCGGGTCGAGAGCGCCACCCGGATCTGGCCGCGGACGATGCGGCGCAGCTCCTCGAAGAGCTTCTCGTCGAACGGATCCGTGACCGCGAGCACGAGGGCGTCGCCCTCCCGGCGCAGCGGCAGCACCGAGGTGCGGCGCGCGTACGGGAGCGAGAACGTCCCGGTGATGAGCGCCGCGTCCAGCTTCAAGGGGTCGATCTTCTCGTACGGGACGCCGGCCTTCTGCGCGAGGCACTTGACGATCTGCTCCTCGTCGACGGGCAGGCCCTCCGGGGCGCCGGCGGCGCGGCACTCCATGGAGGCCACGACCTCCGCCGAGGTCACGTCGACGCGTTCACCGCGGCCGCGCGGTCCGCCGCGGTTCTGGCCGAGGCGCAGCCTGGCGCGCTGGGTGTCGGCGCGGACCTTGACCTCGAGCACCTGTTCCTCGGTGAGGAGCCCCTGCTCGCGGAGGATCTCCGCGAGCTCGTCGACGGTGACGCGGTGTGTTCTCATGGGCGGAGCATATCACGCGGCGGGGCGGGCCCCAAAGGCGGCGAGCGGGATCAGCCGCAGCACAGCTCCCACAGCTCGCAGCCGTCGTGCTCGAAGTGGATGGGATCGCCGTCGCAGAAGGTGTACGCGGTCTCGCAGGTGAGCCCCTCGTCCTCGCAGTCGCCGGTGCCCGCGTCCGCCGGAGCGGGTTCGCAGCACACGTCCGTCATGCTGCCGCAGGAGTATTCGGTGTGGCCGATGCCTTCGCAGCCGCCGATGTAGCCCTCGCAGCTCCAGGGACAGGACGGGCCGGCGTCCTCCCCGGCGCCGCCGTCGCCGGCCTCGCAGCACTGCTGGCCGAGGCCGCAGTCGTACTCGTCGTGCACCGTGCCGTCGCAGCCGGGGTAGATGTAGACGCACTCGAACGGGCAGTCGGAATCGGAGTCGGAATCCGAATCGGAATCCGTGTCGGAATCGGAATCCGAGTCGGTGTCCGAGTCGGTGTCCGTGTCGGTGTCGGTGTCGGTGTCCGCGTCGGTGTCGGTGTCCGTGTCGGTGGACGCATCCAAGCCAGCGTCCAGATCCACGGTGCCGTCCCCGCAACCGAAGGCGAGCGCCGCCAGACAGAGCGCGGCGAGCAGAGTGGTACGGTTCATTTGGGTCCTCCTTTTAATGCAGGATTTCGATAGGGCGCGATTGTACCTCGTCGCGGTTCGAGAAGGAAGAAGTTCGAACGGAAAGCGGGGAGATCCCGCCCGGCGTTGCCGATCGCGCGGAATCCGGGTACACGAAATCATGCCGGCGCAACGGGACGACGGGATGATCGAGGGCGTGGTCGATCGCGTCGTCTTCAGGAACGAGGGCAACGGCTGGACGGTGCTGAGGCTCTCCGTCGACGGCCGGCCGCTCGTCGACACCGTCGTCGGTCACATCCAGCAGGTCGCCGCGGGCGAGCGGATCCGGTGCGTCGGGGAGTGGACCGTCGATCCGAAGCACGGCCGCCAGTTCCGCGCCGAGACGTGCCTGCCGCTCGCGCCGTCGACCGAGCGCGGGATCGAGAAGTTCCTCGGCTCCGGCGTGGTGCCGGGCGTCGGGCCGGTGATGGCGCGGCGCCTCGTCACGCGGTTCGGGCTCGAGACGCTCGAGGTGATCGAGCGGGCCCCCAAGCGCCTCGCGGAGGTCGAGGGAATCGGCCCGAAGCGTGCGGCGGCGATCTCCCTGGCGATGGCCGAGAAGCGGAACGTCCGCGACGTCATGGTGTTCCTCGAGTCGGCGGGCGCGTCGCCGGCCTACGCGCACCGGATACACCAGCGTTATGGGCCGCAGGCGATCCGGATCGTCAGCGACAACCCCTACAGGCTCGCGGGCGAGGTCGCGGGCATCGGCTTCCTCACGGCGGATAGGATCGCGTCGGTGCTCGGCGTGCCGCTCGACTCGCCGTATCGCGCGGAGGCGGGCGTCGTGTTCGCGCTCGAGGAGCTCGCCGGCGAGGGGCACGTCTTCGCGCGGTCGGAGCCGCTGCTCGCCCGGGCGGGGGAGATCCTGCGCCTTGAGCCCGCAGCGCTGGAGGCCGCGCTCGAAAGGTTGCGCCTCCGGGGCGGCGTGCGCGTCGAGGAGCCCGACGGCGAGCCGCTCGTGTACCTCCCGAGGCTCTACCGCGCGGAGACCGAGGCCGCCGCGCAGATGTGCCGCCTCCTCGGTGGGCGCACCGACGATCTCGCCATCGACCCCGAAGCCGCGGCGAGGCGGGCCGAGGCGCTGTCGGGGATCGAGCTCGCGGACGGGCAGCGCGCGGCGTTCGGCGCGCTGTCGTCGGCGCGGGTGATCGTGATCACCGGCGGCCCCGGCACCGGGAAGACCACCCTGCTGCGCGGCATCGTGGCCTGCCTCGCGGAGCTCGGGCAGCGCATCGCGCTCGCCGCGCCGACCGGCCGTGCGGCGCGGAGGATGGCCGACAGCACCGGCCGCGACGCGAGGACCATCCACCGGCTGCTCGAGTTCGCGCCCCGGACGATGCGCTTCGAGCGCTGCGCCGAGAGGCCCCTCGAGGAGGACGTCATCGTGGTGGACGAGCTCTCGATGGTCGACATCGAGCTGTTCGCCGCGCTGCTCGGCGCGGTGCGCGACGGAGCGCGCCTCGTCCTCGTCGGCGATCCGGATCAGCTCCCGTCCGTCGGCCCGGGGACGGTGCTCGCGGATCTCCTCGCGGTGGGCGCGGCGGAGCGTCGGGGGCTGGCGGTGATCCGGCTGACCGAGATCTTCCGGCAGGCGCGTTCGAGCCTGATCGTCATAGGAGCGCACGACGTGCTCGCGGGGACCATGCCGCGCGTCGGAGGGAAGGGCGAGGACGCGGATCTGTTCCTCGTCGAGCGCGAGAGCCCGGAGGGGTGCCTCGAAGTGATCGCCGATCTCGTCGCGACCCGCATCCCGGACCGCTTCGGCCTCGACCCGATCGCCGAGACGCAGGTGCTCACGCCGATGAACCGCGGCGTCCTCGGCGCGCACAACCTGAACGCGATGCTCAAGGATCTGCTCAACCCGGGTGATCCCGGCGCGGATCGCGACGGCCCCGAGGTCGGCGACAAGGTCATGCAGATCCGGAACAACTACGACCTCGAGGTGTTCAACGGCGACGTCGGCCGGGTCACCGCGGCGGGTGCGGAGGGGGAGTGGCTCGAGGTGGCGTTTCCGGAGCGCGTCGTGCGCTATCCCATGACGGAGCTCGATCAGATCACCCTCGCGTACGCCTGCACGGTCCACAAGGCGCAGGGGAGCGAGTACCCGGCGGTCGTGATCCCGATCCACACGCAGCACTACGTCATGCTGCAGCGGAACCTCCTGTACACGGCCATGACGCGCGGCCGGCGGCTCGTCGTCATCGTCGGCTCTCGTCGCGCGCTCGGGATCGCAGTCCGCAACGACAGGCGGCAGGCGCGCGGCTCGGGGCTCGGCGCCCGCGTGCTGCGCGGGCTCCGCGCCTGATCACTCCACGGTGAGAATCCCGCCGCCGGCCGCGATGTGCACCGATCCGCCCTTGGCGAAACGCACGACGAGCCCGCCGTCCTCGAGCTCGATGGTCTCGCTTCCGGGGGCGAGCGAGAGGCGCGGGCCGGGCGGCAGCGGGATCGAGGCCCTGTCGGAGACCGGCAGCGGCGTGCCGAGCGGGTCGGCGATGATCCTCTCCGAGGTCGACTCGATCTCGTCGTCCGACTTCCACAGCATGACGTGGTACGCGAGCCAGATGCCCTCGACCGCCGCCTGGAAGTCGGGCAGTTGCGGGGGCGGGATCGCGACGGCGAGCAGCTCGAGCAGGCTCCTCTCCCGCTCCACGGTCGTGAACCCGCGCGGCAGGAACTCGAGGAACTCGGTGATCGTGGCGCGCAGGATCACGCAGTCGTCGATGAAGCCGAATCCCCCCGGGAGGCCGTCCGGGAGGAGGTCGCGCGGCTGCACGAGGTAAGCGAGCGCGCCGGTGAGCGCGCACCGCACCGCCGGATCGGTGGTCTTGCGATCGACGGCGTTCAGCATCGCGTCGACGATCTGCGGGATCTCGCCTATCACCCGCAGCATCGCGCCGGCCACGGCTCGCGACGTGAGCTCGCTGCGCTCGTCGTCGGAGGGCGGAAAGAGGTCCGGGCGCGCGGCGCGAAGCAGCTCGGCGAACGCCGGGACGTCGCGTCCGCCCGTGCTCTTGTCGAGGGCGTCGACGGCGGCGATCACCTTCTGGACGAGCGAGTTCAGGTCTTCGGGTCGGTGCGGCATGGGCGCTTTCTAACACGGAGGAGGGTCACGGTGAACTTCGGATCGCCTCCTCGTCGGTCGAATACCCGGGCCGCAGCATCCAGAGCCACTTCAGCATGGCTCCGAGCTCGTGGACCGCGTACCTCGCGGGCGTCAGCGCGCCCGTGGGCCTATAGTACGGCTCGACGAAGAGCAGCCTGCCGCGGCGCGGCGTGTAGAGCGGGATCGAGACGCCGACGAACCCGTGGAGCTCGTCCCGCGGGGCCCGGTCGTCCCCGAAGCCGTGGCCGTAGCCGAGGCCGACCGTGAAGACGAGGAACGACAGCCCGGTCTCGGCGTAGGGGAAACAGGAGACGTCCTCGGAATCCGCGAAGAGCCGCGCCCCCGCGCTGAGCCAGAAGTAGAGGGGCGTGTGCAGGCGGTGCGAATAGGTGAGCTCGGCTCCGGGCGCCACGACCCAGCCGAGATCGGGAGCTTGGGCAGCGCCCATCGACGGGCCGAACGCGAGCGCGTCGTCCGGGTGCCAACCGGCGGGGGGCGGTGCGCCCGCGATCGAAGCGCCTGAGCACAGGGCGACGGCGCACAGGAGCGCGATCGCCGCCACCGGCGGAGCGGGATGTGCCGGGAACACGATGTCATTGGTGTCGCGCATCGGACCTCGTCGAGCCTCGCCATCGTATCTCGTATCAGTTTGGGAGCAAACGCGGTTTCCGACATCTAATTCGATAGGAGTGTTCCACTGGCACAGCAGAGCATCGAAATGAGTATAAGACAACGCAGCCGCTCATATGGTATTTTCTTCGGGATGAGCGCGCTCACACCGAATCGCAGTCGTTGGGTTTCGGCTGTTCTGCGCACGTTCGGAGGCTGCTGCGCGGCGTTCGGACTCGCCGTTTGGGCGGCGGCGTGCGCGGACGCACGGGTGCCGACTTCGGAGAAGGATCCAGACTCAGGGACGGACGGCGATTCCGACACGGACTCGGATGTCGACATCGACAGCGACACCGATTCCGACGCCGAGTGCACGCTGGACACGAGCGAGACCTTCGACGGCGACACCCTGCCTGCCGGATGGGAGATCGAGAACTTCGACGACGACGCGTACGGCTATGCATGGGACTGGAGCGAGGACGACAACTCCACCGGCGGCGCCGGCGGCTACTGGTGGATCAACGGCGCGTTCCCGGTCGCGTTCGACGACCGCCTGACCAGCGAGACGTACACTCGCGGCGCGTGCCCCGAGGTCGTGCTGTCGTTCAACCAGGACTTCGCGAGGGAGGGGAGCACCGATTTCGGGTACGTTCAGATCCAGGTCGACGGGGGCACGTGGCAGACGTTGAGCACGCTGTCCGCCAGCGCGACGGGCTCGTTCGACGTGGATCTGTCGGCGTACCTGCCGAGCGCGAGCTCGGAGTTCAGGATTCGGTTCCGGTATGTCGGAAACAACAACCTGCACTGGAAGGTGGACGATTTCGAGCTTGTCGGGGGAAACCCCTGAGCCGGGTCGGGACAGCACGAGAATAGTGTGTTAACATTGTTTCATGGATCGGTTGGCTGACATCACCGTTGGGGAGATATAAACATGACGAGAGCTAGCGGTGCATGGTTGATCGTTTTCGTGGGGATCGCCGTGGTCTTCGGGTTTTGTGCGGACGTTTCGTCCGTGAGCCCGGACGACGATTCGTCGGATGTCGATTCCGATACGGACTCGGATACGGATTCGGATTCGGACACGGATTCGGACACGGATTCGGACACGGATTCGGACACGGATTCGGACACGGATTCGGACACGGACACGGACACGGACACGGACACGGACACGGACACGGACACGGACACGGACACGGACGCGGACGCGGACACGGACACGGACACGGACACGGATACGGATACGGACACGGATACGGACACGGATGTGGACTGCTCGGTGGATCTGCTCGAGGCGTTCGACGCGTCGCCGCTGCCCACGGGGTGGGAGATCGACGATTTCGATGCCGACGCCTACGGCTACGACTGGGCCTGGGCCAACACGTCCAACACGACGGGCGGATCCGGCGGGTACTGGTGGGTCAACGGCGCGTACCCGGTGGCGTTCGACGACCGTCTCGTGAGCGCGACGTACACCCGCGGCGACTGCGACACGGTGACCCTGTCGTTCCATCACCACTTCCAGAAGAACGCCGGCGACGATTTCGGGTTCGTGCAGATCCAGGTGAACGCGGGGACCTGGCAGACCGTCAACACGTTCACGGCGACCGCGAGCGGGGCGCACGAGGTGAACATCTCGTCGTACCTGCCGCAGCCGACGACGCAGTTCCGGATCCGCTACCGGTACGTCGGGAACGCAGATCTCAGCTGGAAGGTCGACGATTTCGAGCTCGCCGGGGCACCGTGACGGCACGCCCACGGTCGACCCGTCCCGCCAGGTCTGATATCATTCGATCGCTTTGAGCGACACCTCCCAAGCGCCGAGGTTCCGGCTGAGCCCGACCTGGACGGCCGCCGTCGCCGTCGCTGCCGCGTGCGCGCTCGCCTTCTCGGGAATCGGCGCGGACAAGCTCTGGGACGACGAGGCGAACACCGCCGTCTTCGCGAGGAACCTCCTCGCGACCGGGGAGCTGACGGCCTGGGACGGGAAGAACGTCATCGGCTTCCGGGACGGTGGGGAGCTGGACGAGAACCTGAAGAACGTCTTCATGCCGCCGCTGCAGTACTGGCTCGCCGCAGGGGGGCTCGCGCTCTTCGGCGGCGACGAGGTCGGGCTCCGGGCGCCGTTCGTGCTCGCCGGGCTCGCGTGCCTCGTCGCGCTCGCGTTCCTCGCCCGCAGGCTGCCCGGCGCGGGGCTCACGTGGAGCGTCGCCGTCTGGATCGCCGCGCTCTCCCCGGCGTTCCTGCTCTACATGCGGAACTGCCGCTACTACGCGCCGGGATCGGCGCTCGCGATTGGGGTCCTGGCGCTCGCGGTCGGCCCGATCGGTTCGCGGCGGGCGCTCGCGTTCCGTGCCCTCGGGGCGGCGGTGTGCGGTGCGCTCCTCATGCTGACGAACTACTTCAACGCGGTGGCGGCGCTCGCCGCCCTGCCGCTGTTGGCCCTGCTCCCAGCACAAAGGACGCGGCGCCATGTGTTCGTCTCCGCCGCCGCGTTCGTCGCGTCGGGAGCGGTGGGCGCGTATGTCCTCGCGACCACGAACCCGTTCGACGCGCCCGTCCCGAGGCCCGACGAGGCGGTCGGGATCGCGCGGCTCGCGACGCTCCTCTGGTGGAACCTGCGCGACCTCGGGACGTTCGAGTTCCTTCCGGTCACCCTGATGCCGGTCCTCGTGCTCCCGTTCCTGTTTCGCCGGCTCGCCGGGCTGCGCCCCGCGGCTCGCGCGGGACTCGTCGCGATCGGCATGATCCTGATCGCGCTCATGACGACTGCCGCGTTCTCGCCCCAGTCCGTGAGCCGATCCACGATCGCCGACATGCGGTACCTCGTGCCGTTGATCCCGCTCGGCGCGATCGCGACGGCGGTCGCCCTGCGGATCCTGTGGGGGCTCGCCCGGCCGCTCGCCGCGGTGATCGCGTGCGTCGTCGTCTTCTCCAACGTCCTCCACCTCGGCTTCCTCGGCGAGTACAACGGGTGGCTGCCGCCCAAGGGGATCCAGTGCACCCTGTGCCAGTACGTCGAGGAGGTCGCCACGGACAGGACCACGACCACCGAGGCGCTCATTGACTACATCGAGAAGCTCCCGAAGGAAGAGGTGCTGCTCGTGTTCCCCGCGTACATG
Source organism: Pseudomonadota bacterium (assembly GCA_023229365.1). Classification (NCBI taxonomy): domain Bacteria; kingdom Pseudomonadati; phylum Pseudomonadota; species Pseudomonadota bacterium. Next base: position 24,595 of record JALNZK010000032.1, read on the forward strand.
GGGTTCTCGGCGATGTACTACCTCCCGGACCGGGAGTTCTGCTGCCAGCTCAGGGCGGACCACCCGCTCACCCCCGCCCTCCGGGCCGAGCTCCCGGAATACGTGTTCTGGGAGAAGGCGAAGGCGAGCATGGCGCTCATCAGCGCACCGCGGCCGTACCTCCCCGAGGGGCCGCTGTCGATCAGCGGGGTCGACATGGGGCACTTCAAGTACGTCGAGATGCTGGACATCCCGCCGCGGGATTGCTCACGGCCGGAGATCCCGTGGCACGCTTTTCCCGGCGAGGACATCCGGGCGCTGCACTACAACAAGTTCTTCGTCGTGACGGTCACGAGGTGAGCATGGGGCCGGGTGGCAACTCCGCGCAGGGGCAGGGCAGGGCGGTCGTGGTCGTCGCGCCGGCCTTCACGAGCCTGGCCCGATTCGGCGGCGACTCCCTGGAGGCGAAGCTCCAGCTCATGACGCGCCGCGGCGTGCCCGCGTCGCTCGCGAACCTCGACGCGATGGTTAACTCGCCGATCTCGGCGCCGCCCCTCGCCCGAGGGCTTCGCCGGGCCGGGCCCATGGCCGCGTACTATCTTGAGAGCTTCCTCAAGCTGCGGGAGTACCGGGCCCTCGTGATCGTCGACTGGGACGACGCCGACCCGCTCCGTCGCGCGCTGCGTGCAGATCCCCTCGCTGTGCTGTTCTCGACCACCTTCGTCACGGACGCGGGCGTCCTCGAGCGGTGCCTCGCCGAGTTGCGGCGGGAAGTGGGCACCATACCGATCCTCGTGGGCGGGCCGTTCGTTCACAAGCAGGCGAAGCAGCTCGCGCGTGCCGGCGACGGCCGGCGGGCCGAGGCGCTTCGCGGGTTCTGCGTGGACGTCCATGCGCAGGTCCTGTTTCGCGAAGGCCGTGATCCCGCGCTCGACAGCTGCATTTTCGTCGCGTCGCCCCACGGCGAGCACACCGCGCTCGCGGTGCTGTCCCAGCTCGCGCGGCCGGATGGTCGGCGTGGGCTGGCGGAGATCCCGAACCTCGTGCTGCGCGACGGGTCGCGCGGCTGGCGTCTCACCGGTCGCGCCCTGGAGCCCGTCGATCTCGACGGCGAGATCACGCGCTGGGACCTTATCGACGAGCTCCCGGCCGCGATCCCGATCCGCACGGCGGTCGGCTGCGAAGGGCGGTGTGCGTTCTGCGACTTCAGGACGCTCCATCGGCGGTTCGTCGCGCGGCGCGTCTCGTCCGTGATCGAGGAGATGCGGCTCGCGGTGGGCCGGGGCCGTTCGTTTTTCGATTTCGTCGACGACGACATCTTCGCCCCGCCGGGGGGAGCCGCCGGGCTCGTCGCCGGGATCGAGGGCGCAGGCCTCGATATCGTTTGGGGCGGCTTCTTCAAGGCCGATCGCCTGTCCGAGGCCGACGGGGCCGCCGCGGTCCGTGCCGGGATGCGGTTCGGGCTAACGGGCATCGAGAGCGGCCACCCGGCCCAACTCGCGCGCATGGGCAAGAGACTCGACCTCGACGCCGCTCAACGCAACCTCGGGGTGCTCGTCGGCGCAGGGGCGCGGATCGATCTCTGCTTCATCATCGGCTTTCCGGGCGAGGACGAAGAGACGCTCGAGGCGACCGCCGCCTTCATCGACGGCGCCCCGCGCGGTGATCGGGGCTACGCGTTCTACGAGCTGTTCCCGTTCGAGCTCTACCCCGGCACGGTGGCCGACACGCCGCGCTTCCGGAGGCGGCACGGGCTCGAGGGCCGTGGCACGTCCTGGTCTCACGCCACGATGAGCGCTCGTGACGTGGTCGACGTGGTCGCGCCGAGGGTGTTCGGGCGGATCGCCCGGACGCCTTACTATCACGGCGGAGAGGACGCCCCGTCGTGGTGGGGCTCGGCCCGCCGCGACGAGGGGTTCGTGCGGCGCATCGATCTCGTGAAGGGGTTCCTCGGCCGAGTCGACGACGCCGAGATCCAGACGAGGTTCGCGGCGCTGCACGCGCTCGTCGAGGACCCGCGAGTGACGGGTGAGATCCCGCGATGGACGGAGATCCTAGCCGCGCGGAGTGCCCAGCCGGGGGGAGGGTGAGAGGATGAGCGCGGGGCCGAGGACGGTGGTCGATGCGGTGCGGCGATGGGCGCAGGTCCGGCCGGATGCGGTCGCGTTCCGTTTCCTCACCGAGCACGGCGCCGAGGTGAAGGAACTCTCCTTCGGCGCGCTCGACCTGGAAGCCCGGCGGATCGGAGCGGAGCTCCTCGACTCGGCGCGCCCCGGCGACAGGGCCGCAATCGTCTGCACGTCCGAGGAGGCGTTCGTGCGCGCCTTCTTTGGGAGCCTTTACGCCGGCCTGATCCCCGTGCCGGCGCTCCCGCCCTCGCCGCGGCGGGAGAACGGGCGCCTGCACGCGCTCCTTGCCGACTGCCACCCCTCGGTCGTGCTGACCCACGCGCGCGTCGGGGAGGTCTCCCGGAAGCGCGTTGCGTCGATGGGCGGCTTCGACGATCTGCGCTGGATGGATGTCGACGATCCCGGTGGCGCCGGTCCCGGGGCGTTCTGCCCGCCGCGGATCGCGGGCGGGGGCGCGGCGCTCCTGCAGTACACGTCGGGCTCCACGGCTTTGCCGCGTGGCGTGGCGATCACCCACGACAACATGGTGGCGAACTGCCTTGCGCTCAGCGCGGGGTTCGGCTTCGCGGTCGAGGATCTCGCGCCGCTCGCGTGGCTGCCGCTGTTCCACGACATGGGGCTCCTCGGTCACGTGGTCATGCCCGCCTACTTCGGCGTCGCGTCGACGCTCATGCCGTCCCACGACTTTCTCCAGCAGCCGGCGTCGTGGCTCGCGGCGTTGAGTGCGTACCGCGCGACCTACTCCCTCTCGCCCAACTTCGCCTACGACCTGTGCGTCGAGCGCGTGTCCGCGGAGCAGAAGGCCGGGCTCGATCTCGGTGCGTGGCGGTGGGCGGGCAACGGCGCGGAGCCGGTGCGGCTCGGTACCATGGAGCGGTTCGCCGCCGCGTTCGCCGGGTGCGGGTTCGACATACGGCAGTTCTTTCCGTGCTACGGGCTCGCGGAGGCGACGCTCTTCGCCGCAGGCGGGCCCGAGGGATCGGCGCCGGATGTGTGCCGCGCGAGCCGCGCAGCGCTCCTCGACAACCGGATCATCGAGGTGGCAGACGGCGAGCCAGAGCCGGCGGTCGGTCTCGTGTCGAGCGGTCGCGTGCGCGCCGACAGCGCGTCGCGGATCGTCGATCCGGTTTCGGGCCGCTCGCTCGGGGAGATGGAGGTCGGCGAGATCTGGCTCTCGGGACCGAGCGTGGCGTCGGGATACTGGAACCGCCCGGACGAGAGCCGCGAGATCTTCGAGGCGACCTGCGGTGACGGGGGGCGATACCTGCGCACCGGCGATCTCGGGTTCACGCGGGGGGGGGCCCTCTTCGTTTGCGGGCGTTCGAAGGACGTCGTGATCCTGGACGGGAGCAACCACCACGCCCAGGATCTCGAGCAGTCGATCGAGGGCTGCCATCCGGCGCTCCGTGAGAACGGGTGCGCGGCGTTTTCCGTGGACGCGGACGATCGGGAGGTGCTGATCGCGGCCTGCGAGATCCGCAAGTCCATGCTGCGCGGCGTGGACCGCGCGGAGGTGATGGGCGCCATACGGGAGGCGCTGGCCGGGGTGCACGGCGTTCGGCTGCACAACGCGGTGCTCCTCGGGCCGGGGCGATTGCCGCGGACGACGAGCGGCAAGGTGATGAGGCGCGCGTGCCGCAGGATGTACCTGGAGGGGACGCTCGCAGCGGGAGGAGGTGAGCGAGATGAGCGCGACGGGAGCGAAGACCGCGGCTGAGGTCAGGGTGTGGCTCAAGGCCCGCGTGGCCGTTCGTCTCGGTATGATGCCCGAGGAGGTGCCGGCAGATCAGCCGGTGACGCGCCTCGGGGTGGACTCGACGGAGGCGGTTGTGATCTCGGGCGAGCTGCAGGAGTGGCTCGGACGGCGCGTCGCGCCCACGGCCCTGTGGGATCATCCCACCATCGACGCGCTCGCGGAGCACCTGGCGGAGCGCTGAGGATCAGAACTGAAAGTAGATGAACTGCTGGTGCGTGTCGACCGCGCCGTAGAGGATCGCGAGCAGGAGCGCCAGCCAGAGGAGGGCGCGGAGCGGCGCCGGCATGGAGAGATCCCGGCGTCCCCGCTCGTGGAAAGCTCCCCGCGCGACGCACGCGATCCAGATCGCCGCGGCGCCGGCCGCGTATCCCGCCGTCAGCCCGTTGAAGCTCCAGCCGCCTCGCGCGACACCGCTCGCGATCGTCGCCGCATCGGCGAGCGACGGGGAACGGAACAGCAGCGCGAGGCCGAAGCCGAGCAAGTGCATGAGCAGAACCGCCGAGACCGAGGCGAGGAGCCCCCCGCCGAACAGCGGCTTCGCCCGCGAGCGCCCCGTGAAGAGATAGATCCCCTCGTACGCAGCGATGGAGAGCCCCGCGGCGAGGCCGAACGCCACGAAGTGCCACGCGGGACCGTGCCACAGTCCGACGAGCACCATGACGACGACGAGGTTCGCGAGCCGGCGCGCGGTGCCGGGGCGGCGTCTGCCCACGAGCGCGGTGAAGACGTAGTCGCGGAACCACGTGCCGAGCGTGACGTGCCAGCGCGCCCAGAAGTCGACCGGGTTACGGGCGAGCATGGGCCACCGGAAGTTCTCGGTCAGTGAGATCCCCATCATCCTCGCCGCGCCGATCGCGATGTCGCAGTAGGCGCTGAAGTCCATGTAGACCTGGAGAGCAAAGCACGCGGTCGCGACGACGAGAGCCGCCGCCGCCGCCTCGGTCGGGGCGCCGTAAACGTGATCGACAAACAGCCCGAGCCGGTCCGCAAACACGACCTTCTTGGTGAGCCCCCATAGTATCCGCTGGAACCCCGCCTCCATGTCGCCCGGTCCCGCCAGCCGCTTCTCGCGCAGCTGGGGGGCGAGCTTCGAGAACCGCTCGATGGGCCCGGCCACGAGCTGCGGGAAGAACGAGACGTACAGGGCGAGCTCCGCGAAGCTCCGGGTGGAGCGCGCCTTCCCGAAGTAGACATCGAGCGTGTAGGCGAGCGCCTGGAACGTGAAGAACGAGATGCCGATCGGCAGCGCCCATTCGGGCGCAGGGAGCAGAGGGAGGCCGAGCGCACCGAGGATCGTGTTCGCGCTCCCGGCGGCGAACGCGCCGTACTTGAACACCGCGAGCAGGCCGAGGGTCGCGACGAGCGCGACTATCAGGATCGCCTTCCGGGCGCGGCCGTCCGGGAGGGCGTCGATCCGCCGCGCGGCGGCGAAGTTGATCGTCGTCGACGTGAGCAGGAGGAGGCAGTGCCACGGGTTTCCGGCGCCGTAGAAGATGTACGACGCGACGAGCAGCATGATCCGGCCGGCGCGCCACGGCAGCGCGCGGTGCAGGACGAGGACCGTCGCGAGGAATACGACGAAGGTGACGCTGGCGAAGCTCATGGCGCGCGCCCGCCTCCCCGGAGCGCCGCGTCCACGACTGGGAGGAGAACCTGCGCGAACTCGCGGTGGCCGTCCTCGTCGAAGTGGCCCAAGGTCTCGAAGTGTTCGGGCTCGATCACGCCGGTCATGTCGTGGCAGGTCGCGCCGCTGTCCTCGATGAGCGTGGTGGCGGCCTCGATGAACCTGTCCCGCGCGGCGAGCGCGTCGCCGGCGGCCGCGCTCGGGGCGATCGGGTTCCACACCCAGGTGAGGCTCGTCCCGCTCTCGGCGAGGCGGGCGCGGATGCCGGGGTACACGGCGCGGAACGTTTCGAGGCGCAGGTCGGCCTGATCAGCGACCCACTCCTGCACCTTGCCTCTCCGAGCCCCGCGGCGCCGCCCTAGCTCCTGCTCGGTGAGATCTCTGGACGGGAAGTACATGGAGACGTCCGGATCGCGCAGGCCGTCGAGCCGCGGCCCGGGGCGCACCTCGCGGCCGACGATCAGCGGCTGCGCGTTGAGCGGGACGCGGGCTGCCACGAGATCGGTGACCGCGAGCCGGCTGCGCGCGAGGCTCGACGACAGCTCGACGAACGCGACCGCGAGATCCTCGAACGAGCTACGCGCCATGAACCGGGTGCCCGAGAGGCGCGTCCAGTGGGCCGGGGAGCCGGCGACGAGCGTGAGATCTGAGAACGGGAACTTCAGGTCCACCCGCGCTGGCGGATCGAAGTTGTTGACGGTCAGGATCATGAGCACTTGGACCGCCCGGCGCCGGGCGGCCTCGAGGGTGAGGAGCTCGACCTCGGTCGTGCGCAGGCCGCCCATGGACCAGTTTTCGAAGGCGTATCCCTTGGCGGAGAGGTGGCGCCGAAGGGCGGCGGCGTAGATCTTGTGAGGATCGTCGACCTCGGCGCCCACACCCTGGGAGTTGGAGATCAGCACCACGAGCGGCCGGCCGCCTTCGGACGCGTCGAGGTACTCGGGCCAGCCGCGGTGCTTCAGGGGGTTGCGGATCGCGACGTCCGCGGTCGGCACGAGCCGGTACGGCAGGGTCCGCCACGCTGCGAGCTCCCCGAGCGTGAGGAGGGCAGCGAACCAGAAGAAGGCGCTGCGGACGAGGCGCGTCATCGGATCCCGCCGTCGATCTCGGCGTCGGTCCGATCCTCTTTGCGGGCGAGATAGCCGAGCTCCTCAAGCGTCTTGAGCACCTGCGCGTCCACGTCGATGGGCGTCCCGTTCCCTGCGCCGGGGCGGGCCGCGAGGAGCGTGTCGAGGTGCATCCGGAGGCCGGCCGCCTTCTCGGCGTCGCCCTGGCACAGGTCCTTCTTCTCGCTCGGATCCGCGGCGAGATCGAACAGGAGCGGCGGCGCGCCCGCGCTGGGCAGGATCATCTTCCGCCCCCCGATCCGGAGCGACGTCGGGACGACCGCGTCGAGGACGTCCCGCTCGCTCACCGCCGGCCGCTCGACGTCGGGCTCACCTCGCACGAGCGGCAGGAGCGAACGGCCCTCTGCCTCGGGCAGGGGCGTCGTGCCGACGAGATCGAGTACTGTCGGCAGGATGTCGATTCCGCGCACCTGGCTTCGGATCCGCTTCCCCGCGAAGCGGCCGTCCGGCAGCCCGACGAGCAGCGGCACGAGGAGCTGCTCGTCCCACAGGGCGTGAGAGTGCCAACCCATCATGCCGTGCTCGCCGAGCTCCTCGCCATGATCGGACGTGAAGATGATGATGGTTTCGTCCAGGAGATCCCGGCGCTCGAGGGCGGCGAGCAGCTCGCCGAACGCCGCGTCCGTCGATCGGATGTCGCCGTCGTAGGCGGCCACCACGTGCCGCTTGTCCGCGTCGCCGAGAACGAGCGCGCCGGAGTTGATCCGCTCGAGCAGCGGCACGTCGATGACGTCCGGCAGCGGGCCGCCGTAGTCGTGCCCGATCGCCTCGTAGTAGGCCTCGCCCGGATCGTAGGGGGAGTGCGGCTCGTACGTGTGCAGGAACACGAACCAGGGCGACTCCGCCTCCTCCGAGTCGAGCCACCGCAACGCGGTGGCGACGGTCTTCGAGAACTTCGCCAGCTTCGACAGGCCCGGCAGGCTCGTGTACGCGTCGAACCCCTGGGCGAGCCCCCAGCCGGCGTCCATCTGGCCGCCGTCATTCACGGACATCGTCCTGTAGCCTTCGTGCTTCAGGAGCTCGGCGAGGGTCGTGAAGCGATCGTCGAGCTTCGATCGCCTCGCGAAGAGCGCGCCGTGGTGTGTGGGGAGGAGCGAGGTGAAGATCGCCGCGTGGGACGGCTCCGTGGACGGCGCGGCGGCCACGGTCGTCTCGAAGAGGATTGATCGCCGGGCGAAGGCGTCGACGTTCGGGGACGTGCTCACGCCGTATCCGTAGCACCCGAGGTGATCGGCCCGAAGGGTGTCGATGGAGATGAGGAGCACGTTGGGCCTTCTCTGCGGACCGAGCGCGAGGAGGATCGCCGCCGCGATCCCGGCCGCCGCGATGAGGGCCAGGAGCGCGAGGATGGCCCGGCGCCGTTTGCTCATCTCGTGTACCCCAGCGCCTTGAGCCGGTCGACCGTCTCGAGGTAGGAGCGCACGGCGTCCGTCGTGGCGGGATCGGCGGTCGAGCGCCGGTCGCGCGTCCACGCCTCGAGCTCGGCGGACAGGGCGGTTCCCTCCGCACGCTCGTCCCAGAGGTTCCTCCGCTCGCCCGGATCCGCCGCGAGATCGTACAGGGCGCGCTTCCCCTCGCGGGGAGTGAGGACGATCTTCAGACTCCCGCGAACCAGGCTGAAGTCGTTGGGCGGGGCTCGGAACTCCCGCGGGTCGAGCTGATCCTCGCCGTAGTAGTGGAAGGTGCGGCTCACCACGGGCGGCAGCGCCGAGGGGTTGCGGCCGTCCACCGCGGCGGCCAGGTAGTCGTGGATCGCGAGCGTCGAGATCGGATTGGCGCGACGGCCGGCCGCTTTCGATGCGGGGTTGCGGACCATGAACGGGACGCGCAGGAGCTCGTTGAACACCGTGAGCTCGTGGCCGACGTTGCCGCGTTCCATGAACTCCTCGCCGTGGTCGCCGGCGACGACGACGATCGTGCGCCCCGCGAGCCCCAGCTCGTCGAGGCGGCGCAGGATGCTCCCCACGAGACGATCGGTCTCGAGCACCTCGCCGAGCCACAGCGCCTCGAGGCACTCGAGCTCCCGCGGCGAGAGCTCCTTCTGGATGCGGTGGATCTCCTCGATGTCGAACCCCTTCACGACGCGGCCGCAGGTGCCGGGGTCGAAGCCGAACGGCCGGGCCGTCTCGTCCGCGGGCACCCAGTTGAAGTGAGGATCGAAGAGGTGTGTCCAAAGGAAGAACCGCTCCTTGTGGTGGTCGCCGAGCCAGCGCTCGACCGCGGCCGCAGCCTTGGCGGACGTCTTTCCGGTCCGCCCCTGTCCGAAGTTCTCCACCTCGTCGAAGTCGCGGATGATCGTCGCCGTCTTCGGCCGCTGGCGTTTGAGATCTCCGAGCCCCTTGTGGTCCGTGATCGCGGCGGTCGCGTAGCCCTTCTTTCGAAGCGTGGCGGCGAGGGTGGGCGACGCGTCGTTGTGCGCGATGAGCTCCAGGAGGTCCTCATTGGACGGCAGGCTCCCGGTGAGGATCGCCTGCAGGGTGGGGGTGGTGACCGGCGCCGGCGTATACGCGTTTTCGAACAGGAGCGCCGTCTCCCCGAACGCGCAGAGGGCGGGCGCCGGATCCGCGGCGTAGCCCTGGCACTTCAGGCGATCGGCGCGCAGCGTCTCGAACGTGATCAGGAGGACGTTGCACCCCTCGCAGCCGCCGTCGTTCAGGAGATCGACCCCCGCCCGGTCGCCCGCGCCGGCCCACGTTCCCTCGAACCACAGGCAGGTCGCCGCGGAGACGACGAAGGCCGCCACGAGGGCGCAGGCGATGATCGTTCTCTTCTTCACGGCGTGTCGCTCTCGGGTCCGGATCCTACCACGGAACGCCGGGCCGACCTACGGCGCGCTTGTCGCCTCGAGCCGTTCGAGGTGGCGCTTCGCCCGCTCGACGTACGCCGCGTCGCGGTATTCCATCCCGAGCTCGAGCACCCGCCTCCACGCGGCGATCGCGCGCTCGCGGCGGCCGGGCGTCCGCTCGGCTACGAGCGCGAGGTTGTGCTGCGAAGAGATGTAGTCCGGGTTGAGCGCGATCGACCGCTCGTACTCGGCGATCGCCTCTTCGGGCCGCTCGAGCTGCCGGTACTTGTTGCCCAGGTTGTAGTGCGCGATGAACCTGTCGCCGGTCTCGTCCACGAGATCCGGTTGCGTCGCGACGACCGCGAGGGCGATCCCGGCGGCCGCCAACGCGAGAGCCGCGGGCTTGCGGTCGCGGACCCGCTCGAGGATCCAGACGACGGCGTACGCGGCGAAAATCACGAGGAACGGCACGACCGGCATCCTGTAGTGGGAGAGGACGAAGTAGAGGACGAGCGACGCGGCGTAGGTCGCGACGACGGCGTACAGCGCGAAAGCCTCACGGCGCCGGCGCCACGCGAGCAGCATGCCGAGCAGCGCGAGCGGGGAGACGATCGCGAAGGAGAGGAGCGGGGCGCGCAGCACCCGGGAGAAGGCGCGGGAGGTCTCGATGTCCCCGCTCGATCCGGGCTCGTACTCGTTGAAGAACAGCCCGAGCTTCACCCCGAGGACGCGCAGCCACGCGCCGGGGCGATCCGCGACGTGCGACCACGTCCGGCGCCACCAGAAAAAGGAGATCTCCGAGGGCTTGAGCTCCCGTCCCGACTCCGCCTCGGCCACCCGCTCGTACGCGGCCCGCTGCTGCTCGGGATCGTCGGCGCGCGTGGGCGGGAACTCGCGGGGCACGCGGAACACGCCGGTCGCGCCGGGGCCGTTGCCGATGTAGAAGTTCGCGCCGCCCTGGGCGCTCACGAGCACGACGTCGTCGCCGACGGCGTAGTTGCGGATCGTCGCCGGCAGGACGAGCGCCGCGGTCGAGAGGACGAACGCCGCCGCGGCGAGCAGGATCCGCGCCCGGGGGAGGCGGCCCCAAAGCGAGAGCGCGATCCACGGCACGAGGATCGCCCCGAGCAGGAGCACGTTCGGACGCGCGAGCGCCGAGATGCCGAGGAGCGCCCCCGCGACGGCCCAGCTCGCGGCGGTGCGGCGCGAGGAGGCGCGGACGACGGCGAGCGCGAGCAGCAGGTTGAGCGGCGTCTGGATCGCGGTGACCAATAGATCGCCGTCGTAGAAGATCGCCGGCGCGTACAGCGCCCAGGCGAAGGCCGCGATCGCCCCGGTCGCAGCGCCGAGCGTCCGCTTGCCGAGCAGGTAGACGAGCGCGCAGCACCCGGCGCCGCCGATGAGCCCGACGAGCCGCGCCGCGAAGAGGCTCGGGCCGGTGATCTCGTAGAGGACGGCGAGCGCGTACGGGTAGAGCGGCGAGAGGAAGAACACGTCCTTCCCGATCCATTCGCCGCCCGCGATCCGGGTCGCCCACTCGTGGTAGGTGCGCGGGTCCACGGACGGGAAGTAGAAGTACGGGTCGTTCGCCTCGATCTCGACGAAGTGGAGGAGGCGGACGGCGAGCCCGAGGAGCACGGCGCCGCAGACGATCAGGGCCGCGTGCCGCTGGAGCGCCGCCGCGAGGCCGCCCCCGCGCCGCGCAGGATCGCGATCCGTCTCGGTCATCCGCGGATGATAGCACGCCGGAACCATTTTTCTCTCCCCCCGAAGGCTTCCTGCGCACTGAGGTGGTGAGGGTAGCGCGAGGAGGGCGCATGAAGGCGGTGCCGCAGGAGAGGATCGGCGAGATGCTCCTCGCCGCTTGCCTCATCAACCAGCAACAGCTCCTGCACGCGCTCTCCGAGCAGCGGCGCATGGGCGACAGGCTGGGCTCCGCGCTCGTCAGGCTCGGCTACCTCTCGGAGCCGAGCCTCGCCGTGTTCCTGTCGAAGCGGACCCACCTCCCGTGCATCAACGTCGCCGCGGCCGTGGTGTCCCCCGAAGCGCTGCGCCTCGTCCCGAAGGCGGCGGCGAGCGCCCGCGGGATCCTGCCGCTCCGGATCGCAGGCGGCGTGGTGTACGTCGCGGTGGCCTCCCCGCTCGCGGCCGAGGAGCTCGAGGAGCTCGGCCTGCCGGGCGGCGCGGAGGTGGTCCAGATGATCGCGCCGGAGTTCCGCCTGCGCGAGGCGATCGCCGCGTCCTACGGCGGGTGACCCCGCGGCTCAGAACACGCTGTCGGGCAGCGGCCCGCCGCTCATCGCGGAGATGATCGACAGCACCGTCAGCCGGCCCTCGTCGGCGTCGGCCGCGAACCGCTCTGCCGCCGCCGCGCCGTAGATCTCGCCGATCAGCCGGTCCTCGTCCACCCACAGGCCCTTCACCGCCTCGGTCGCCGCGCCGTAGTCGACCGGCTCGGCGCCGATCGCGGCGGCGATCTCGGCCATGCGCGCGATCCGCACCGGGCGGTAACGCTCGGCGAGGCGCTCCCGGTCGGCGGCGCTCGAATCCAGGCTGTCGGCGAACCGCCGCGCCTCGCTCGCCGCGTTGCGCTCCTGCTCCTCGGCGTTCGAGAGGCTCTTGCGAACGTCGGCGAGCGTCTCCTTCTTCTTCTCGCGCCAGCGGTCACGCATCTGCTGCTCGGCGATGCGGCAACGGAGGTCGTCCAGATCGTCCTTTCCGCGCGCCTTGCCGGACGCTCCGTCGCGCGAGACCCGCAACGCTTCGGCCAGCGATCGCAGGGCGTCCTTGGCCTGCCGGGCCTTGAGGCGATCCTCGCACTTGCGGAGCTCCTCGGCGGGGCTCGCGCTGGGCTTCGCCTTCGGCGCCTCGACCGCGCGCGACGGCGGCGGACCTCTTCGGGCAGCGGGCTTCTCCGTCGGCCACAGGGCGATCGCGTTCACGGCCAGCGACGCGGCGAGCGCGACGCCCAGGATCACGGTCGATCGGGTCGGGTGCATGGAGCGATTGTCGGCCGGTCGAGGCGCCGCGACAAGCGGATCCGGAACGCCGCTTGCGCCGTGCAGGGAGCTGTCCGAGAATTCGTCGGACGTCCGTTGGTCGCCTTGCCGGCACCTTCCTTTGGGGCAGGGTTCGATTGGGAGGGAGAACATGATGACGCGGATCGCGTGTTGCACCGGCCTCGCGGCGCTGCTCGCCGGGGTTTCGGCGCGAGCTCAAGAGAGCGGATGGACGTACGGGATCGACGACGGGAAGCTCGTCGCCGCGAGCGGGGAGACGCAAAAGCCCGTGGAGCTCCCGGGCGTGCCGGTCGCGCTCCTCGTGCGAGGCGCGAAGCTGTACGCGGCGCTCGGCGCAGACGGTGTGGCAGTGCTCGACCTCGCGGATCCGGGCGCGCCGGTCGTGGCGCAGCGGATCCCAGTCGCGCAGGGGAGGGTCACCGGGTTCGTCGTGATCGACGACGCCGTCTGGATGCGCATCGACTCGACCGCGGCCGTGCTCGTCGAGGGTGGCGTTCCGGCGGGCGACGCCTCGGGCGCGGCGGGGGGGACGCCGACGATCGCCGGTCCGCCCGCTGCGACCGCCCCGGCGGCTGCGGCGGTCCAGCCCGCGGCGCCCGCGGTCGCCCGCGACGAGCCCATCCGCATCCTCGCCGTGGATCGGGCCAATGGCACGGTGAAGCTCGACGCGGGCTCGACCGACGGCGTCCAGGCCGGGGACAGGTTCGTCGTGCACCGGGCGGTCGAGATGGACGCGGGCGGCGACGGCGCGTTCACCGCGCAGACGACGATCGCGGATCTCGAGGCCGAGGCGGTCGGCGAGGAGGTCACGCTCGCGAGCGTCTGGCGCGGCGATCGGGTGGAGGTCAGCGACGTCGCGCGGCCCGCGGAGGAGGGGCACCGGCCGAGCGCGGTCTACCCGCGGCGCCTCGGCCAAATCGGCGAGGTGTCGGTCGTCGTGCGGCCGCTGTTCAACGTGGGCAACGAGAAGGGGTTCGGCATGCTGTGCGACGCCACCGTCGCGTGGTGGGGCAAGCACCTGTTCTACGATCTGCGGTTCCAGCCGCTCGGCTTCGGCTGGACCGACGACGGCAACCCGGCGTCGAGCAGCATCCTCGGCGAGCTCGGCTACGACGGCCGCGCGTTCGCGCTCGGGGTGGGCGCCGGGGTCGCGATCGTGAACGGCGATATCGGCGAGTCGCTCGTGAGCCGCGGCGTGTACGAGATGTCCGAGGACGGCGGCGGCGGATCCCTCGAGTGGGAGGATCGGGCGCGGGCGGCGTTCGCCCTGTCGCAGGTCGTCCGGCTCGGCGCGCGCGACGGCCTCAACCTCACCCTCTACAACCTCCTCCTCTACTACGACCCGCCTGGCGACGACTACGACGACGAGGACTCCGGCGCCCAGGGCTTCTACTACGGCGGCACGTCGGGCAAGATCACGATCCCGCTCGCGGCGCGCGTCAACCTGTTCTTCGGCGGCGGCGGCGGCCTCGTCGGCTACTGGTTCAGCGAGGCGGGTGTGTTCTTCTGGGCGCGCGGGCACGGCGACGCGGGCTCCATCGGCGTCTCGGCCTCGGGCGGCGCCGCCGGGATCTGGGGCTATCTCCACGAGGGGAACGGCCAGGACACGTCGCGTGTCGACATCCTCGGCCCGATGATCTCCCTCGGGCTCACCGCGCGGTTCGGGCCGAAGCCGAAGTGATCCTCTGCGGATCGAATTGGGTGTAAAGTCGATTTCGGCTAGGTCGGGGAGGGCGACATGACGATTCATCGCGGTGCGGCGGTGATCTCGGCGCTCGGCGCCGTGGTGCTCGCGAGCTGCTGGCGCTCGGCGGGCCCGTACGAGGCCGGGGCGCCGGACGCCGATACCGACATCGATTCGGACACGGATGTCGATTCGGACGTGGATTCGGACTCGGACGCGGACAGCGATTCGGACGTGGACACGGATTCCGATTCGGACACCGACGGCGACACCGAGACCGAGACCGACACGGGGTCCGAGACGACGACCGACACAGGACCGGATCCGTCTGCGTGGGTGACGAAGGCCGAGGGGCTCGGTCCCATCGCGGTCCGCGGCCTCGCGCCGCTGTCCACCGGCGGCGTCGCGCTCGCCGGCGACTCGAACGGGGCGGTCGTCTTCGATTGGTCGGAGGGATGGGCGTTCCTGTGCAACGTCGTGGGCCACAGCTGCGGCTTCGCGATCGTCTACGACCAGGCCGGGACGGCCGACTGGGTCGTCGCCGTGCCCTCCTCGGGCAACAGCCGCATGATGTCCGCCGCCGCGCTCCCCGACGACTCGGTCGCCGTCGCGGGGGGGTTCTCGGACCAGTGGAACGAGACGTCCCTCTTCGGCGAGATCGACCTGACCTCGATGGGCGCGATGGACGCGTTCGTCGCGCGGATCGAGGACGCCGACTCCGGTTTCACCGGCAAGTGGGATTGGATCCGGCAGATCGGCGGCTCGGGGTGGGATCTCGCAACGGCGGTCGGACCGTTCGGCGCGGACACGCTCCTGGTCACAGGCTACTTCGGCTACGGCGCCCCGGCGGGAGCGGTCGTGACGCTCTCCATGGGCGAGCCCGACGAGGCGACGGTCACGGGGTGGGGGAGCGACTGCGCGTTCTACGCGATCTACGGTTTCGACGGCGATCTCCTGGAGGCCGGCCCCCTGGCGTGCGGGCTGTCGGCGGATCCTCCGTTCAGGACCTCATCCGCGGGCGACGGCACGCTGGATGCCATCGGGACGTTCGACGGCGCGGCGACGGTCCGCATGCTCTCCTCGGAGCCGTACCAGTCGTACGCCAACTACGGCGTGCGGTCGTGGTTCCACGTCGGGTTCGACGCCGCGCACGCGCTCGACGCCAGTTGGAGCTGCGCGGGCGGCGACTGCTGGGCGAGCTCGCTGGCGCTCGCGCCGTCCGGCGCGGCGGCCGTCGGCGGCGGGTTCGCCGGGACGAACGTCCTACAGGATGGGGATCTCGCCCTCGATCTCGAGAGCGAGGGCGCGCGGGACGGCCTCCTCGCGCTCTGGGACGAAGCGGGCGACCTCGCGTGGCTCCGGTCGCTGCGCTGCGGGGATCTGGATGCCGTGCGCGGCGTCGCGACGGGCGGCGATCGGGTCTGCTTCGCCGGCTCCGTCGGGAACGAGGTCGGGCTCGCGGGCTGCGATCCGGTGCTCGACGGGGACGAGAGCTGGGAGGCGCCCACCTCGACCCTGGGCGGTTCGGATCTCGTCTTCGGGTGCCTGACCGACGCCGGGGCGACGGAGTGGGCACGCACCGCCGGATCGACGGGCGACGACGCCGCGACGGCCGTGGCGGTCAGCGAGCTCGGCTGGGTGTTCGCGGCCGGCACCTACGCCGGCGACATCGTTTTCGACGAGGGCGGTCCGGGCGAAACCGCGCTCGACGTGATCTCCTCGATGGACGGCGCGCAGGGGATCTTCGTCGCCAAGACCGAGCTCTGAGCGCGCTCCCGGTCAGCCGTCGTTCCGATCGCCGCCGTCGTCCTCGCCGCGCAGCCACCTGAGCCGCGCCGCGATCTTCGCCTCGACGCCGCTCTCCTTGGGGACGTAGTAACGCCGCCCGACGAGCGCGTCCGGCAGGTACGTCTCGCCGCGCGCGTAGCCGCCCTCGGCGTGGGGGTACCTGTAGCTCGCGCCGTAGCCCATCTCCTTCATGAGCTTGGTCGGCGCGTTGCGAAGCTTCGCCGGGACCGGCAGCGGCCCGTGCTCCGCGATGTCGCGCCGCGGCAGCGCGATCGCGTCGACCTGGGCGTTCGACTTCTGCGCGCACGCGAGGTAGGTGCACGCCTGGGCGAGCGGGTACGCGCCCTCGGGCATGCCGACGCGCTGGTAAGCGCTGTCCGCGGCGACGACGACCTGCAGGGCGTGCGGGTCCGCGTTGCCGACGTCCTCGGACGCGAAGATGATCATGCGCCGCAGCACGAACAGAGGATCCTCGCCCGCCTCGATCATGCGGAACATCCAGTAGAGCGCGGCGTCCGGATCCGAGCCGCGCAGGCTCTTGATGAACGCGGAGACGACGTTGTAGTGCTCCTCGCCCGCCTTGTCGTAGAGGAGCGCCTTGGCCTGGGCCGCCTCCTCGATGCACGCGAGGTCGACGCGTTTCGACGCGCCCCCGAGGGCGTGCTGCACCGCGATCTCGAGCGCCGAGAGCGCGTAGCGCGCGTCGCCGCGGGCCGCCTCGGCGATGAACTCGAGCGCCCGCTCCTCGACGGTCACGCCGCTCGCCCCGAGCCCCTTGTCCGCGTCGGCGAGGGCGCGCTCGAGGATGCTGCGGATCTCCTCCGGCGCGAGCGGCTCGAGCGTCAGCACCTTGCACCGCGACAGGAGCGCCGCGATCACCGAGAACGACGGGTTCTCCGTGGTCGCGCCTATCAGCGTCACGACGCCCTGCTCGACGCACGGCAGGAGCACGTCCTGCTGCGCCTTGTTGAACCTGTGGATCTCGTCGATGAACAGGATCGTCCGCCGGCGGTACGCGCGGCGCTGCTCCGCCGCCTCGGCGACGATCTCGCGCACCTCCTTGACCGATCCCGAGACCGCGGAGAACGGCACGAAGCGCGTGCCGGTGCGGTTCGCGATCACCCGCGCGAGCGTCGTCTTGCCCGTGCCGGGCGGGCCCCAGAGCACGAGCGACGGCACGCGATCCGCCGCGATGGCGCGCTCGAGGAACCGGCCCTCGCCGAGCAGGTGCGTCTGGCCGACGAACTCCGAGAGCTCTCGGGGGCGCATCCTGTCGGCCAGCGGCGTGAGCGAGCGATCGTTCGCCACGGCGCGGGAGAAGAGGTCCTCGGTCATGCGGGGATACTAAATCGAAGAGCTTCGATCTGCTAGCGGGTGCGCTTCTCGACGGCGCCGGAGCGGATGCAGCGGGTGCAGACGCGGAGCCGCACGGCCCTGCCGTCCACGACCGCCTTCACCTTCTGCGTGTTCGGCAGCGACACGGTGCGCGCCTTCCGGTTCGAGTGGCTGACCGTGTTGCCGGACATTCGACCCTTGCCGCAGATATCACAACGATTCGACATGACGGACCTCCAGAGTGACCTAGTCGAGCGGACGGTTCGTAACACCAAGTACCCGCAGGAGCAAGGAAAATGTGGGTCGGAGGGCCTCGGCTAGATCCCCCAGGGGTTCTCCTCGTCGCAGGAGCTCCCGTCGTAGAGCGCGACGCTGTCGATCTCGGCGCCGGGCGCGTCGAGCGGCGCCGAGGTGATCCTGCAGCGCGACACGGCGTAGGCGACGTCGCCGATGACGTGCGCGCGAAGCGTCGGGGAGACGCTGCCCTCGCCCCCGCCGAGCAGGAGATCGCCGCGCGCCTCGATCCCGGTCTCGGACACGTCGAGCAGGCGGACGCCCGACTGCCACGAGCCGGTGGTGACGGGCAGGGCGATCAGGTCGAGCGGCGCGGCGTAGGTGAACGCCTTGTGGTTCCAGAGCGCCGGCGTCGACTCGGTGCCGCCCAGGTAGAACCGCTCTACGAGCGTCGGGCTCGAGAAGTCGGCGAGGTCGTAGAGCGAGACGTGAACGAGCCCGAAGTCCATGCCGACCGCGAGCAGCAGCGTCTCGCCGATCGGGTGGACGTACGACGCCCAGCCGGGCCCCTCCCAGATGCCGACCACGGTCGGGGCGTAGGGATCGGCGAGGTCGAGCGTGAACAGCGGATCCTCGCCCTCTCCCTCGTCCTCCCACTCCTCCTCCTCCTCCGGGATCTCCTCGGGCGCCATCGTGACGATGAACCCACGATCGCCGAGGAACCGCGCCGAGTAGAAGATCTCGCCCGCGCCGATCCCGTGAAGCTCAGAGACCACCACGAGGTCGGCGCCGATCTGCTCGAAGATCTGCAGGTGGTTGTCGAAGTCGGCGACGGTCGAGCCGGTCGTGGTCGCGACGCGCAGGAAGCCTTCGTGCTCGCCGAGGCAGAACTGGTTCAGCATCCTCCCCGCGACCTCACCGGACGCCTCGTGGAGCGCGAGCCCGGGGTTGCTCGCGATGTCGAACTCGTGGATGCCCGAGGTCTCCTCGGTCCAGAGCCCGGCGGCCGTCGCGATCGCGACGTAGTCCCGCGCGGTCGTCAGGTAGAGCGACCCCTGCGTGGCGTACACGAGCCCCGGATCGCCGAACACGACGACGTCGCGCTGGGGCGCGGCCGGCGAGTCGAGATCGATGCTGACGATCGAAGTCACCGCCATGCCGGCGGGCGTCATCGGGCCGTAGCCGTCCGTGCACAGGGCGATCGCCTGGGACTCGGCGAGCTCCGGCGAGGCGGCGAGCGTGTCGCGCTTGCGCGGCAGCACCTCCTCGAGCGTGGCGTTGCCGATGATCGACACGTTGTCGCTCCAGAGCTCCTCGAACGCCTGATTGAGCTCTTCCTCGGAGGTCGGGAGCGGCGATGGCCAGGTCGGGAGCTGGAACGCGGCGATCGGGCTCTCCAGCACGACGCGGAGCGCGTTGTCGACCCGGCGCGAGGTCACGTAGCGGCCCGCGTAGTCGATGGATCGCAGCAGCGCGGGCGCGGCGCGGTCCGAGACGTCCACGAGCGCAATCCGCGTGTAGCCGGGCGCTGGCTGCGTTGCCCAGTCCCCGCCTGCGACAGGCGCGTCCGGGAGCTCGATGCCCGGATCGATCTCCGCCTCGCTGAGCTCGGAGAAGACGACCGCGAGGTCGCCGCGCAGCAGGAGCTCGGTGGGAGTGCCGCCGATCGCGAGCGATCCGAGGCGCTCCATCGCGCCGCCATCGGCAGAGGCGATGACGAGCCGACCCGCGCTCAAAGCGTACAGGAAGTCGCCATCGGTCTTCACGAGGTCCGCCTCGTCGACGCCGTGCTCCTGCACGTTGGTGCCGGTGTAGTCCGCATCGCCGTCTGCGTCGGCGTCCGCGTCGGCGTCCGCGTCGGCGTCCGCGTCCACATCCGAATCGGCGTCGGAATCCGAATCGGTGTCGGAGTCCGAATCGACGTCGGAATCCGCGTCGGTGTCGACATCGGTGTCGACGTCGATGTCCGGCCCCGGGTCGTCGGGCAGCGCCGCCTCGGCCCACGCCTTGCGGATCATCATCCTGGCCGCCAAAGCGTCCCGCGCCGCGCCCCGGATGTAGTCCTCCATCTGGCCGCAGTCGGAGAACCGGGCGAGCTCGTGATCCGGGGTCTCCGACATCGGCCACTTCGGCCCGGTGTCGTCGTCCGTTCCGGACGTGTCGAAGTCGTGCCCCATGGTGTCCTCGGCGGCGGGCGCCCCGCCGGGCCGCTCGGCGCAGCCGCTCGCGAAGCACAGGACGCAGGTCGCAGCGAGGGCGGCCCGGATCGGGAAGTGTGCTCTGTCGCGCATGGTCTCCTCCGTCGCGTCACAACGCGATGACGCAGCGTCCGCCGACCGCGGGCGAGGCCGACGCCGGATCGCGGCTGTCGCGCGCCGCCGTGCGGAACGCCGATGCATAGAAGTCGTTCCAGTTGCCGCCGCGCACGACGCGCTCGTCGCCAGCGGAAGGACCGGCCGGGTCCGTGCAGGGGTACGACGCGCAGCCGCCGAGGTCGGCGCCGTAGAGATCGCGCGTCCACTCCGAGACGTTGCAGGCCATGTTGTCGAGGCCGGCGCCGGTGGACGGCTTCGTGCCCACCGCGTCGGTGTGGCCGAGGCCGCAGCCCGGATCGCCGTCGTTCATCACGGCGCGATCGCAGGATGGCGCCGGCGAGCTGCCCCACGGGTAGATCCAGTACGCCTCGCCGTCGCCGTCGTGGTCGCCGCGCATCGCGCGCTCCCACTGCGCCTCGGTGGGGAGGTCGCCGCCGACGTGCTGGCAGAACTCGCGCATCCCGTCCCAGTCGATGCAGTTGACGGGGTGATTCTCGCGGTCCGGCAGCCCGTAGTTGCAGCTCGAGCCCGTCGCGACGTGCGACGGGTCGCAGGCGTCGTCCGCGACGCAGCCCGCGTACATCTCCACCGTGACCTCGGTCGAGAGGATCCAGAACGGCGACAGGACGACCTCGTGCCGCGCCTCCTCGGTGCCGCAGGACGGATCGAGGCTCAGGAGGCAGCCGAGCGTCGTCGTCGCGGCCGGGATCTCGATCCAGGTCGCGCCCGGGAGCGTCAGAGGCGCGCACAGGTGGTCGGTGCCGCAGGCGAGGCCGTCCGCGCACTCGCCGCAGTCGATCCCGAGGATCTCGCCGCATTCGGCGGCGGCGCACGCCTCGACGCAGGCGCCGTCGTCGCACGCGAATCCCGCGCCTTGATCCGCGCAGTCGCCGCAGTCGATCCCGAGGACGTCGCCGCACTCCGCCTCTGCGCAGGCGTCGACGCACGCGTTGTCGGAGCAGGCGAAGGTCGCGCCCTGATCCGCGCAGTCGCCGCAGTCCAGGCCGAGCACGAAGCCGCACTCGGCGGTGGCGCACGGCTCGACGCAGGTGTTGCCGTCGCAGACGAACCCGTCGCCGTGATCCGAGCAGTCGCCGCAGTCCGCGCCCTCGACGTAACCGCACTCGATGTCCCCGACGCACATCTCGGCGCACTGCCCCTCCGCGGTGCACGCCTCGGTGCCCGCGCACTCGCCGCAGGCGAACCCCTCGAAGACGCCGCACTCGCGGCCGGTGCACGGGAAGGCGACGACCTCGGGATCGCAGCCGACGATGTCGAAGCCGTCCGCGCTGTACGCGACGTCGAGCGCGCCGTGCGTGACGCCGCGCTCCACGACGATGGTCATCTCGCGCCACCCGCCGACGCGCGGGCTGCAGACCCCGAGCAGGTAGTACGAGTGCGCGAGGTCGAAGACGTGCTGCGTGATCGCCTCGAAGGCGGAGGCGAGATCCGCGGCGTCCTGCGCCCATTCGAAGCCGTCCTTGCCGAACATGAGCAGCTCGTCCTGGTTCACGTCGCCGCCGAGCCCGACGGTGAAGACGTTGGCGTCGCTCCCGTCGATCGCCGCCGTCGCCGCCTGCGCGGTCGAGGCCATCGCCTCGTCGGTGCCGTCGGTGAAGAGGATCAGCGTCTCGGAAGAGAGCACGTCCGGGACGGTCTCGTCGTCCAGGATCTCGATCGCCTTCACGATGGAGCCGTAGAGGTCGGTCGTCCCGAACCCCTCGGTCGTCGCGAGCGCCGACAGCGCCGCGTCGAGGGGCTCGATCTCGGTGGTGAAGCCCGCGACCTCGCCGAAGTAGGGCGGGCCGGCGAACTGGTAGATGGCCACCCGGTGGCCCTGCGCGACGAGCGCGTGGGCGGCGATGCTCGCCGCGTCGAGCATCGGCTGCAGGTTCCCATTCTCGACAATCGAGTACGAGAGGTCGAGCAGCAGCATCGTCGACAGCCTGAAGTCCACCTCCTGCGTGAGCACCGGGGCCACGTCGCCCTCGGACTGGATGTCCTGATCGTCGAGGAGCACGGTCACCTCGTCGCTCGCGAGGTCCGCGATCGGCGCGCCGTTGCAGTCGGAGAGCTGGAACACGGTGCGGACCCCGGCCGGAGAGACCTCGGCGGTCGCGATCTCCTCGAGCCGCAGGCAGTCCTCGCCCTTGTAGCTCCCGTCGGGGCCGGCGCACTGGCACCCGCAGAAGCCGGCGGCGAACCCGAAGATCATTGCCGTGAGGATCAAGCGTTTCATGGCGCGCCCCCTTGTCACTCGAACTTGTTGCGGTACGTGTCGAGCAGCCCGTCGATCTCGAGGAGCTCGGGATCCCCGGCCAGCACGTCGGCCGCCGCGCCGACGACGTCGCGCGCCGCGTCGATCTTGGCGCGGATGATGGCGTCGTT
>JALNZK010000033.1 GCA_023229365.1 Pseudomonadota bacterium
TCATCCGAATTTCAGGAAGTTATCGCCTCCTTCCATCCCAACGGACCGACAGTGCTCGGTCGCACCAAGACCCATCACTTGTCATATAGGCCCATGTCCTGTAGATTGGCGCGATGGCTAGGAAACCCCGCATCGACTATCCGGGCGCGTGGCACCACGTCATGCACCGGGGCGCTCGTCGCGCGCCCATCTTCAACTCCGATGATCACTGCGGCACGTTCCTCGGACACGTCGCGGCGACTGTCGAAACGTTCGGCATCGAGGTGCACGCCTATTCGCTGATGCCGAACCACTACCACCTGCTCGTCAGGTCACCCCACGGCAACCTGTCGCGCGCGATGCGTCACCTGAACGCGAGCTACACGCAGCACGTCAACGCGAGGCACGGCTGGGACGGGCCGGTCTTCCGCGGCCGGTTCCACAGCGAGCTCGTACGAAACGAGGCGAGCCTCCCGTTCTTGCTCGCGTACATTCATCTGAACCCATTGCGCGCTGGTCTCGTCACGCGCCTCGACTCCGACTGCTGGACGAGCCACCGCGCTTACATGGGTCGCGACCCCGCGCCCCCTTGGCTGACGCTCGGATACCTTCTCGGCGTGCTCGGCTCCGCGGCGAAGCTGCACGGCTACGTCGGAGACGTTCACCGAAAGCGCATCGCGTGGCCGGACGGCATGTCGCTCGACACGGGTTGGTTGAACGAGAAAGAGACGAGCCCGGCGCGAAACGTCGAAGCGCCGATCGCGGCCCGCTTCGGTGACCCGCGGATCGTCATGACGAATGTCTGCGAGGTCGCGGGTGTCCGGAAGTCGGAGTTGTCCCGCGCTGCCTGCGGTCCGCGCGCTAATCCGCCGCGCCGTCTGGCGGTGTTCGCCTTGCGCAGATGGACCTCGATGACACACGGCGAGATCGGCGCCGCGCTCGACATGTCGCCGACCCAGGTGGCGAACGTCCTGCGGAGATTCGACGCGTCCGCCGAGCCGATGAAGGCGTGGGTCGAGGCGCTCGGCGCGCGTCTATATGACAAGTGATGGGTCTTGACCCCAGTGTGTGACCCCAGTGTGCGTCAGCGGCCAGCGGCCATGTACGTGTAGGTGAAGATGCAGCCGTGGAGCTGGCAAGCCTCTCCGCACGCGGCGTCGTCGATGATCCAGCGGACGTTGAGCAGATCGTTGGCGTTGTCGACCACGAAGGAGCAGTCGCTCGAGATGGCCTGGACAGTCGCGCTCTGGCCCGACGTGATCGTGTCGTCGTAGCACTTCCAAGTGTTGTCCAGCGTGTCCACCACCCCGATCGCCGCGACATTGTACGTCGCGTGATTGTCGTAGACGTAACAGGTCATGTTGGTGACGGTCACCCCGTGGGGGAGCGTCAGGGCCGCGACGAGCTCGGTCCCGGTGGCGCCTGTCGGTATGAACCGGTAGGTCCCGTTCCCGGCGCCGTCGTAGGCGTCGGAGCTCGCGTTCGTCGTGAACGCCCCGGAGGCGAGCGCCGCGTAGCCGGTCTGGGGAGACGCGTAGTCGAACCCCGTCGCGATCGCCGTGCCGTTGATCATCGCGGGCCCGTCCACGATGAGGCTTCCGGCGTACGTCCTCCCGTCGAAGTAGCCGGCCCAGCCGTTCGTCGTCGAAGCGGTGGTGCCGTACACGCCGTAGTTGACCCCAGTACTGGACGTCGCGGTTCCGTACACGCCGTAACCCGTCGCGGCCGCCGTCGTGCCCAGGACACCGGTCGCGCCGACGCCGTAGACGCCGGTGCCGGTGGTCGTCGTGTACCCCTGCCCGTAGACGCCGCCGATGCCGCCCGAGCCCGCGTTGCCTCTCACGCCGGCGTAGCCGCCCTGGCCGTAGATCGGATACCCGCTGCTGTTCGTGGTCGCCGCGTTGATGGTGATCCAGTTCGCGCTCGTCGCGTCGATCGCGTACGCCCCGTTCGGCGTGGAGATGCTCAGCGCGCCGGTCATCGCATCGCCCGTCACGTTCACGTACGCGGCGTCGTGGTTGTGCGAGATCGGCGCGTAAGCAGCGGCGTGGTCGTGGTTGCCCGCGGCGGCGGTGCCGGCCGCGGTCCCGTAGTTGACGCTGAACGACGTGCCGGTCAGGGTCAGGCCGGTGCCGGCCGCGTAGGTCGTGTTGGTGTCGATGTCCGTCGCGCACTCCCACGAGTCGCCGTCGTACTTGAGCACGTAGCCCGTCGTGCAGGTTCTCCACGGAACGTAGACGCCGGCGTGGGCGTGGTTGCCCGTCGCCACGGTGCCCGCCGTCGTGCCCGTCGTCACCCCGACCGTCACCGTGCCTCCCACCGTGCTCGCGGTGATCGGCGCCGTGCCGTTCACCACCGTGATCCCCCCGCCGGCGCCGGTGTCGTCAGGGTCGCAGATCAGCCCCCCTGCCCCGTCGAACGCGCGGAACGCGGTGTCGGGCGGGCAGCCGGTGTCGATGAGGACCGACAGATCATCGGCGTCGTCCTCACCGAGCACCCCGAACTGCCGGCAGGACTGGGCCTCCGAGGCGAACGGGACCGACGCGAGCCGGATGCGCGGCATCTCCACGTCCTCGGCGACCGTGATCCCGAGCCACTGCTCCGGCGCGCCCCAATCGATGACGAGCGGGTTCCCCGACGGGTCGAGCTCGCCGAGGTACACGGTGAAGAACCCGTCCTGCACGTCGACGGCATTCGTCGTCTCGTAGATCTCCGTCCAGATCGGCGTGACGTCGTCAAACGCGTTGTAGATCCTGAACGTCAGCTTGGTCGGCCCGTCGATGGGGCTCCCGACGCTGTCCGAGAGCACGCCCTGCACCGGCATCAGCTGAGGAACCGTGGCGTTCGCGGAGCCCATGGCTCCCAGGAACACGGCGAAAACACAGAACACCCCAATCATCTTCTTCATGGCTTCTTCCTTCCCGTCCTACTGGTTCACCAGGGCACCGGTGCCCAGATTGATTTGATAAAACGCCGTCGACGCCGAACCCTGCGGTGAGCCGCCCACGCTGACGCGGAGCGTGTACGCGGCGGTCGAGACCTGACCACCGCCGGACGGGATGCCGATGACCTGATCCACATCCGTGTCCGTGTCGGTATCTGTGTCCGTGTCGGTATCGGTGTCCGTGTCCGTGTCGGTGTCCGTATCGGTATCGGTGTCGGTGTCGGTATCCGTGTCCGTATCGGTATCGGTGTCCGTATCGGTATCGGTGTCCGTATCCGTGTCGGTGTCGGTGTCGGTGTCGGTGTCGGTATCGGTGTCGGTGTCGGTCTCGGTGTCCGAGTCCGTGTCGGTGTCGATATCCGTGTCGGAATCGGTGTCCGTATCGGTATCGCTGTCGACGTCGGTGTCGGTGTCCGTGTCCGCGTCGGAGCCCCCGCCCGCCCCGGGGACGATGGCGGAGCACCCCGCGACCGCCGCGAAGAGCGCGGCGAAGAGAATCGACCACCTCGGTACCGCTGGCATCGCAACTCCTTGGCAGTGCGCCGTCCCGCGCGGCGCAGCTGAACGGTCATTTAACGAGTGTGCGATTATAACCAAATACCTCTGAGCACGGTCCGAAAAAGAAGCGCTTCGAAAAAAAAACCGGCCGGCTCTTCGGACCATCATTTGGGTTGTCGCCGGTCGAAAACGCCCTTAGACTCGGTGCTAATAGGTTCAGTGTCCTGGTAATCGTCCATCAGCGACCCGTCGTCGCGCGCGCAGGTTCGAAGGAGAGTGAAATGTCAATTCCGCACCAACGATTCGGCTCGATCGCGCTGCTCGTGTCGCTCGTCGCAGGCTGCTCCGTGATAGTCCCCGGAGCCGACGGCGAGGGGTCGGACACCGACACGGACATCGACACCGACACGGATACCGATACCGACATCGACACGGACACGGACATCGACACCGACACGGACACGGATTCAGACACCGACACGGACACGGACACCGACACCGACACGGATTCAGACACCGACACGGACACGGATTCCGACACGGACACCGATACCGACACGGATTCCGACACGGACACCGACACCGACACCGACACCGATACCGACACCGATACCGACACGGACACCGACACCGATACCGACACGGACACCGATGCCGACGTGAAGACCATGGTGTTCGGGTCGGTCACCGGCGGCGGCCTGGTCGAGTCGTACAGCTACAAATGCATCGTGACGATCGGCGGCGGGACGCCGGGGTCGACGCAGAGCACTTCCTACAAGGCGAACCTCGGGGTCGGCGCCTTGGTGAAGCAGTAGACACAAGGGGAGAACTAAAATGAAGAAGATGATCGTCAGCGCTGCGATTCTCGGGGCCGCAATCTGCTGTGCCACGGCCGCCAGGGCCGAGGTGCCGGACCTGATCCCGGTCCAGGGAATCCTCACCGATCAGTACGGCGACACCATCGACGGGCTGGCGAACATCCAGTTCGCCATCTACGACTCCGAAGTGGGCGGGACGCTCGTCTGGTCCGAGCTCTACAACGGCGTCAACCAGGTCGATGTCGTGGACGGGTTCTTCACCGTCTACCTGGGCACGCTCACCACGATCAACTTTGAGGACTTCGTGCTCCACCCCGAGCTGTGGCTCGGCATCACGGTCGGGCTCGACGACGAGATGGACCGGATCCGGATGGCCGCGGTGCCGTTCGCCGAGGAGGCCGGGATCTGCTCCCAGGTCGGCGACCTGACCGCCGAGGACATCCAGGAGGCGCTGAACTTCGCGTGCAGCGGCGATCAGTTCCTGCGCGGCTGGGACCCGGTCAGCGGCCCGATCTGCGGGACCGACATCACGAGCGCCGGCGTGGACGGCGGAACGATCACCGACGTGTACGCCGGCACCGGGCTCCAGAAGGACTGGGTCTCCGGCAACCCGGAGCTCTCGGCGGTGTTCGGCACCGCCGCGGGCACGGTGGCCGAGGGCAACCACCTCCACGCGGGCACGTACCAGCCGCTGACCAGCGGCGGGCCGTGCGGCGCGGGCTCGTTCATCTCGAACATCGACCCCGGCACCGGCGCCGTCACCTGCACGGCGGAGGAGACCGGCGAGAGCTACACCGCCGGGTTCGGCCTGACCGCGGCGGTGGTGGGCTCGAACATCGAGTTCGCGGTGAACGACACACTGATCCAGGTCAGGCTGGACGGCTCGTGTGCGCCGGGCGAGTTCGTCGAGTCGATCAACCCCGCGACCGGCGACTTCGCCTGCGCCACCCCGGCCGGCTCCGACTACACGCCCGGCACGGGCATCACGATCGGCTCCGGCCAGATCTCCGTCGATTTCGGCGTGGTCCAGCACCGCGTCTACACCAGCTCCACGACGATCAACGGCCAGTGCGACGACGGCAACCTGGTGCGCGGCATCGACCCGGCCTCGGGCGCGATCACCTGCGTCGTCGATCAGACCACCACCGGCGAGCCCGGCACGGGCATCGTGTCGCTCACGGCGCTGCCCCCGCTCACCGGCGGCGGCAACGACGTGAACGAGACGATCGGCATCGACATGGGCACCGGCGCCGCGCAGGCGGCGTGGGGCAACCACAACCACGACGCGGTCTACCCCCAGGTCTCGGAGACCCTGGCCGGCATGACCTGCGCGGCCGGCCAGCTGCTGGAGTACGACCTCTCCCTGGGCTGGATCTGCGCGGCCGACGACGATACCAACACCAACGCGGCCACGCTCTGCTCGGGCGACAGCACCTACCTGGACGGCGAGGGCAACTGCGACGTGATCAACCTCGCCGGCTTCCAGCTCGACGTGGTCGCCACGACCTGCGCCCTGGGCATCGCCTCGATCGCCAACGACGGCACGGTCACCTGCTCCTCCACCGACGCCAACACGATCTACACGGCGGGCGCGGGCATCGGCATCGCGTCCGACGTGATCTCGGTGGCGTTCGCCGGTTCCGGCACGGCGGCCACCGCGTCGCGCAGCGACCACGGCCACGACCACGGCACCCTGGCCGGGCAGCTCGACGACGACCACCCGCAGTACTTCAACCTCTCCCAGGCCGAGACCGTGTCCGCGATCCCGGCGTTCAACGGCGGCACCTCGGGGACGAGCGCGCCGTTCACCGTGGACAGCAGCACGCTGGTGACGAACCTGAACGCGGACCTGTTCGACGGCCTCGACTCCACCGACTTCTCCATGGCCGGCCACACGCACACCGGGTACGCGCCGACCTCCCACTCCCACGCGGCGACCGACATCACGTCGGGCACGCTGAGCACGGACCGGTTCGACGCCTACGCGGACCTGACCGCGGCCGGCGTCCTGAACGCCGACGCGGACACCGACATCCTGATCCGCTCCCAGTCCGACGCGCGCTACGCCGCGACCTCCCACGCCCACGACCACGGCGGGATGACCGGCCTCCTGGACGACGACCACACCCAGTACTTCAACCTCGCCCAGGCCGAGACCGTCTCGGCGATCCCGGCGTTCACGGGCGGCACGACCGGGACGAGCGCGCCCTTTACCGTGGACAGCACGTTCCTCGTCACGAACATGAACGCCGACCTGATCGACGGCCAGCACGCGACCGACTTCGCCGCCGCGGGCCACACCCACACCGAGTACGCGCCGACCTCGCACAGCCACGACCACGGCGCGATGACCGGCCTCGCGGACGACGACCACACGCAGTACTTCAACCTGGCCCAGGCCGAGGCCGTGACCGCGATCCCGAGCTTCAACGGCGGCACCTCGGGCGTGAGCGCGCCGTTCACGGTGGACTCGAACTTCGCGGTGACCAGCCTGAACGCGGACCTGCTCGACGGCCTCCACGCGAGCGCGTTCACCCAAACCGGGCACACCCACGTCTGGAGCAACATAACGGACCCGCCGGCCGTCTACCCGAACAGCAACCTGCTCGACGGCCTCGACTCGACCGCGTTCTCCCTCGCGGCCCACAACCACACGGGCGTGTACCTGCCGCTGTTCTCCTGCACCCTCGGCCAGGTCATGAAGTGGGACGGATCGGCCTGGGCCTGCGACGCGGACCTGGGCGGGACCTACATCGCGGGCGACGGCATCGGCATCGCCTCGAACACGATCTCGGTGGACTGGGCCGAGGTCCAGCACCGGGTCTACACGGACGCCACGACGGATGACGGGATCTGCGACACCGGCTACGTGGTCCGGGGCGTGAATCCGGACACGGGCGAGGTGATCTGCGTGCTCGACGCCACCGTGGGCGGCACGCCGGGCACCGGCATCATCCAGGTCAACGCGATCTCGCCGATCACGGGCGGCGGCAACACGTCGACCATTGACATCGGCGTGAGCGTGGGCACGGCCGCCGGCACCGTGGCCGCGGGCAACCACGCCCACGCCGGCGTGTACGCGCCCGTGAGCCACGCGCACAGCGGCGCGGACATCACGAGCGGCACCGTGGGGACATCCTACTACAGCGCGTACGCCGACCTGACGGCCGAGGCGTACCTCAACAACGACGCCGACACCGACATCCTGACCCGGGCCCAGTGCGACGCGCGGTACCCCTCGCTCTCCCACACCCACGACCACGGCACGAACACCGGCCTCGCCGACGACGACCACCCGCAGTACTTCAACCTCTCCCAGAGCGAGACCGTGGCCGGCATCCCGGCGTTCACGGGCGGCACCACGGGCTCGACCGCGCCCTTCTCCGTGGACAGCACCTTCCTGGTGACGAGCCTGAACGCGGACCTGATCGACGGCCAGCACGCCTCGGAGTTCGCGACGACCTCGCACGCCCACGACCACGGCGCGATGACCGGCCTCGCGGACGACGACCACACCCAGTACTTCAACCTCTCCCAGGCCGAGGCCGTGACGGCGATCCCGGCGTTCAACGGCGGCACCACGGGCGCGAGCGCGCCGTTCACCGTGGACAGCACCTTCCTGGTGACGAGCCTGAACTCGGACCTGCTCGACGGCCAGCACGGGACCTACTACGCCACGTCGGCCCACACCCACGCCGGGGTGTACGCGCCGGTCAGCCACGCGCACAGCGGCGCGGACATCACGAGCGGCACGGTGGGCACCTCCTACTACAGCGCGTACGCCGACCTCACGGCCGAGGCGGTCCTCAACAACGACGCGGACACCGACATCCTGACCCGGCTCCAGGGCGACGCGCGCTACGCCGCGACCTCCCACGCCCACGACCACGGCGGGATGAGCGGCCTCGCGGACGACGACCACACGCAGTACTTCAACCTCTCCCAGGCCGAGACCGTGACCGCGATCCCGGCGTTCACCGGCGGCACGACCGGCTCGACCGCGCCGTTCACCGTGGACAGCACGTTCCTCGTCACGAACCTCAACTCGGACCTGCTCGACGGCCAGCACGGGAGCTACTACTCCGCGGCGACCCACGGCCACGATCACGGCACCCTCTCGGGCCTGACCGACGACGACCACACGCAGTACTTCAACCTGTCGCAGAGCGAGACCGTGTCCGGCCGCCCGGCGTTCAACGGCGGCACGTCCGGCTCGACCGCGCCGTTCTCGGTGGACAGCACCTTGGTCGTCACGAGCCTCAACGCCGACTACCTGGACGGCCTGCACTCGTCGTCGTTCCTCACGAACTGCTCGACGTGCAACACGACCTTCGACGCGCGTTACATCCTGCGCACCGGCGACACGGTGAGCACCTCCGGCGTCTACAATTTCAGTTACACCGGCGCGAGCCCCCTCTACGGCACCCACGTCTTCGCAAATGCGAGCACGAACACCGGCCCCGCCTGGGCGCTGGTCGGCAGGGCGAACAACCATCCCAGCGCGGCAGGCGTATACGGCGACTCCTCCGACGGCAGCGGGATCTCCAGCACCAGCTACCAGTACGGTGTCTACGGCTTCGCCGAGTCGTACAACTCCAACCACACCACCGGCCAGCTCAACGGTGTTTACGGCGCGGCGTACACCGAGATCAACACCGGATCGATCGACTACGCCGGCGTGCGCGGCGCCGCCAACAACGGGGACGTCGGCATATCCACTCAGGATTTCTTCGGCGGGTACTTCACGGCGAATACCTACTACGGGAACACTTATGGTATCCGCGCACAGGCGACCAACACTGGTGGATACGCCTACGGCGGCTATTTTGTCGCGTCGACCTCTACATCCGACGCCTACGGAATCTACGCTTCCTCCACCAATAACGGCTCGGGCAGCAGCGGCTACGACAACTGGGGCATGTTCCTGAACTCAAATCAGTCCAACGCGGCAGCGACCGGCAACGCGGAGGCCTTGGAAATCCAATCGAACCACAATGGAACGTCCGGTGGCGTGTACGGCGTGCACATCTACACCTACGGCTCCAACGCGGGTTCCCAGTACGGCGTTTCCACCAACAGTTACGGCAGCACCGGCGACACTGGCGCGCAGTACGGCGTCTACAGCTACATCAACGGCACCACGACCGGCACCCGCTACGCGGTGAACGGGTACAGCGCCACCGCCGGCTCGTACGCCGGCTACTTCCAGGGAGCGCTGCACATCACCGGGGCGCTCACCAAGGGCTCGGGGTCGTTCGTGCAGCCGCACAAGAGCGATCCCACCAAGGAGATCGTGTACAACTTCCTCGAGGGGCCGGAGCACGCGGCGTTCATCCGCGGCACCGCGTTCCTCGAGGGCGGCCGGGCCGTGATCGAGATGCCCGAGCACTGGCAGCAGGTCGCGGCCGCGGAGGGCATCACCGTGCACCTGACCCCGATCGGCACCTGGGCCCCGCTCTACGCCGCGTCGATCTCGGCGCGCGAGGTCGTGATCGAGTCCGCGGCCGGGTTCGGGGGCGACGACGTGGAGTTCTCTTACTACATCCTCTGCAAGCGCGACGGGTTCCAGGCCCACGAGCCGATCCAGGAGAACGTGCACTTCCTGCCGAACCCGGATCAGAGCGCGTGGATGTTCGAGAACAGCTGGTCCAACGACACGCTGACCATCTCCGCGATCCGCGCGATGATGATCTCGAACGGCACGCTCAACGCGGACGGCACGCTCAACCGCGCGACCGCCGCGCGCCTCGGCTGGAAGGTCATCCCCAACGAGGAGGACGAGGCGTACTGCCACGAGCACAACCTGCCGTGCGCCCGGCCGGAACAGGCGGAGCGCCAGGCTCTCGAGGCGCACCACGCCGCGGACAGGGCCGCCGACGAGAAGTACCGGCGCCAGGAGCGCGCGGCGCTCAAGGCAGAGCGTAACAGGCAGAAAGCCGTGGACAGGCAGCTCCCGACGGAGAGCTCCTACGACGACCTGGAGTGGGACAGCTACGCCGAGGGGTTCTCCTCCGCCGAATAACCCCCGACACGATCGGAATCGACCATGTCTACCAGCGACGGGCGGCCCGCGTGCCGCACCACGTTCCTCCTGGCGCTGCTCGCGATCGCGGCGCTCGGTGCCCTGCTGCTCGCCGGGCCGCGGGAGTTCACGCACGGCGTGCGCCTCTTCTACGCGGCCGTGGCAGCCGCGATCGCGCTCGTGGCGGCGCTCGTCCTCGCCTCGCGCGCCGCGAGGCCGACCGACGAGGCTCTCGACCGCAAGCACGTCGCCTGGGTCGCGGCCGTGTGCGTGGCCGGCCTGGGCGCCGCCGCGATGGCGGTCGCCCTGCCCCACTCCCCGAGCGCGCCGGCGGCCGCCCCGGCAGCCGACGCCGGCCCGGCGACGGACGCGGGCGTTCCCGATGAGGCCGCCCCGGTCGCCCGAAAGCGCGAACCGGCCGGCGGCGCCCGCGACGTCGACGAGGAGATCGCCCGGGCCGGCGCGGCGCTCGGCCGCGACGACTTCGCGCAGGCCGAGAGCCTCTTCCGCGGCGCCGTCGAGAAGGCGACCGCGGCCGGGCTGGACGACCGGCGGCTGACCGCGAGCATGGGGCTCGGCGAGAGCCTGCTCGTTTCGGGAAAGACGGACGAGGCGATCGAGGTGATCACCGCGGCCCGCTCCTGGGCCGAGGGCGCGTTCGACGCCCCGCCGCCCGACGGCGTGCGCCTGATGGTGGTCGAGGCCCGGGCGCGCGCGCTCGCCAAGGATCTTCCGGCGGCCGCGGCGCTGGCCGAGCAGGCGATCGCGCTGGCCGATCGCCACCACCCCGGCGAGGCCCAGCTGCGCGGGACGGCGCTCGCTACGCTGGTGGACACGCTCCTCGGCCAGGGGCAGCCCGACGAGGCGCTCGCCGCGGTGGACGCGCAGCTGGCGCGCCTGCGCGCGGCGCCGCGCCCGGACGGCGCCGAGGTCGCGGCCTGGCTCGACACGGCCGGCCGGGTGCTGGGCATGGCCAAGCGCTACGAGGAGTCCGCCGCCCGCCTGAAGGAGGCGCTCGATCTGCTGCGGAAGGCCGGCGATCCCGATCCCGTGCGCGTGGCGCTGACCCAGTCGAGCCTCTCGTTCTCGCTGTGGAACGCCGGGAAGAAGGCCGAGGCGAAGAAGCTGCTGGCCGAGGCGCGAAAGGTGCTCGAGGCGCGGCTGCCCGAGGACCACCCGGCGCGCGCCCGCGTGACCGCGCTGGCCGCGGAGATGGGGCGCTAACCCCGGCGCCCACGCGATGAACCTCACGATCGTCCACACCAAGGGCCCGCGGCAGGGGACGGAGGACGCCTTCTCCGGCAAGGCCGTCGTCACCCTCGGCCGGCACCCGGCGTGCGACGTCGTCTTCCAGGAGAGCGGCACGCCGATCGTCTCGGGCCGCCACGCGGAGCTGCGCATCGAGGGCGACCGGCTCGTCGTCGTCGATCTCCAGTCGACCAACGGCACCTTCGTGAACGGGCGGCGCGCCCAGTCCGCCGAGCTTCAGCCCGGCGACGAGGTGACGCTCGGGGCGAACGGCCCGGCCTTCCGCGCGTCCGGCGCCGCGGTGGCCGCAGGGGCCCCGGCCTCCGAAAACGAAGGGCCGAAGATCTACGGCCAGAAGACCGTCGGCATGATGATCCAGCAGGCGCTCGCCTCGGTCCCGCAAGCGCAGGCGGCGCCCAAGGGGACCTCCAAGTCGACCGAGTACTTCGAGGCGCTCGTCGAGAAGAAGGTCCGGGGGTCCTCCAAGCGGCTCAAGATCATCGTGGCCGCCGCGGCCTTTGCCGTCGTCGCCGCGGGCGCGATCGTCGGCACCATCGCCTACCGCAACCGCACGGTCCAGGTGATCCAGACCACCCAGGTGGGCGTCGAGTCGGGCGGCGCGATCGCGGCGGCGAACCGCTACAAAGTCTTCATGCTCGCCGGGTACCCGGCGAAGGACGGCAGGCCGA
Organism: Pseudomonadota bacterium; assembly: GCA_023229365.1. Lineage (NCBI taxonomy): Bacteria > Pseudomonadati > Pseudomonadota > Pseudomonadota bacterium. The sequence goes on from JALNZK010000033.1 coordinate 12,199, forward strand.
CCGGGCCGCTGCAGGGCTTCTGCACCGCGTTCGCCGTGAGCCCGGATCTCCTCGCGACCAACGCGCACTGCGTCGTCTCGGGATCGAAGCGCTTCGTCTCGGTGACCGCGCTCATGAACGGCGCGCCGGCGAACCGCTTCCCGGTCGTCCAGTGGGCGGCGCACCCGGCGTACCGGGAGGGCGAGATCTCACCCGACGTGGGGCTCCTGCGCATCGCCGGCAAGCTCACGACCGCCGTGACCCGCGCCGGACAGGCGGAGCTCGGCCAGCTCGGGCCGGGCGCGAAGGTCTTCCTGTACGGCTTCCCCGGCCGCCTGAACAAGGAGGACGCACCGGAGGCGACGTTCATCGAGGGCGACATCGGGCGCGTCACGACGTTCGACCAGAAGCTCGGCGCCTTCGGGGCGAACACGCTCCTGCAGCACTCGGCGTTCTGCACCGGCGGCACCTCGGGGAGCCCGATGTTCAACGCGGCCGGCCACGTCGTCGGCGTCAACGCCGGCGGCTACGTCGAGAACGGGCAGGCGCTGGCCGGCTACAACTTCGGGATGCGCGTCGATCTCCTCGAGGTCCTTTACGCGCAGCTCGGCGGCTCCGGGGGCGCCCTGCCTTGACGCACCTGAGCCGAGTGGCCTGGCTCGTGCCCCTGATCGCGCACCTCGCGTACGTGCTCGCGACCTCGCCCGCGCTGCCGGAGGCGTTCGGCGCGAAGCCGTGGTCCGCGGACGCGGGGGTGTCCTCGCGCGCCTTCCTCGTCGAGTGGCTCGCCATCGTCGGGCTGGCGAACGTCGCCCTGCTCTTCGTCCACGTCCGCCTGCCCCGCTTCGGGGATCGCACGCTCGCGGTCCCGCGCAAGGACTACTGGCTGGGCTCCCCGGCGCGCCGGGCGGAGCTGGTGGAGCGCCTGCGCGGCTTCCTCGAGACCGCCCTCCTCCTCCTCAACGTGTTCTTCCTCGCGATCTACCAGAACGTCTACCAGTCGAACGCGGCGCGCCCGGCGGTGTCCGTCCCCTCGACGCCGCTCGTCGTGGGCTTCATGGGCGTGCCCCTGCTCCTCGTCGCGCTGGCGTTCGCGAAGCTCGTCCTCGACCTCCGCAGGGCCGCGCGCGGAGGGGCGCCGCCGGAAGGCGTCGACGGGTAGCGCCGCCATCCTGTATGCTCCGCCCAAAGAGCGGAAAGGAGAGATCGAATGCGCAAACCCATGAACGCCGCGTCCCTGGCCCTCGCCGCGTGTGTCGCCGCCGCCTGCGGGGGCGCCGAGCTCCGCGCCGAGGCCCCGGCCGAAGACCCCAAGGCCGACTCCGAGAAGGCGATCGCCATCGTCCGGAGCTCCTTCGACGCCATGGGCGGCATCGAGCGGCTGCGCCTGGCGGGCGCGAAGGTGAGGATCTCCGCGGTCGCGAGCGCGGACGGCCGGGAGATCCCGGTCGAGATCTCGCTCGGCGGCCCGGCGCGGTTCCGGCTGGACTACGTCGCGGACGAGATCTCGTACGCGTACATCGACGGCGCGTGCCGCAAGACCGTCTACGGCGTCTCGGCGCGCTGCACGCCGGAGGAGGCGATGTGGGTCGAGCCGGTGCGGATCTTCGTCGGGCTCACCTTCCCCGCCGCCGACGCCTCACAGCTCGGGGCGAGCTTTAGGACCCGCGAGGACGCCGCCGTCGACGGGAGGAGCTGCGCCGTCGTCGAGGTGCGGCCGAAGAACACGAACCTCAGGCTCCGCGCCGCCTACGACAAGGCGACCGGGCTCCTCGCCCAGGTCTCGTTCGATCTCAAGGACGCGGCGGGCGCGAAGACGCAGTGGGAGCTCTCGTACGGCGACTGGCGCGAGGTCAAGAAGATGCTCGCCCCGCACGTGCGCGGCGTGACGCACGCCGGCAGGGAGATCTGGCGCGAGACCGCGCGCTCCGTGGACTTCGACGCCTTCGACGCGCGCGCGTTCGATCCGCCGCTGCCGCCGACGACGGACGAGCCGCTCCCGGCGCAGCTGCCGACGCGCCACCTCGTGCGCACGACGGTCGCCGGGCAGGCCGTCGAGATCCCGGCGCCGCCGCCCACGATCGGCGGGGCGTGGATCCCGGCGGGCCAGGTCACCGAGAGCCCGGCCGCCGCGATCATGCGCATCGTGCACCGCGGGCCGGTGGCGAAGGCCCCGACGCTGTTCGAGCGGCTCAAGGGCGGCGCCTCGATGGCGGGCCGGCAGCTCGCGGGCGAGCCCGGCGTCATCCTCCTCGAGAGCCCGGGGACGCCGGAGGAACCGGCGCTCATGATCATCTACGCGGCGCTCGCGCCCCAGGAAGTGAAAGTGGACGTCACGGAGTAGCTCCGTCCACTCCGTCCATCCGCTACTTCTCCTCGTCCTCTTCCACCAGAAGATCGTCCGCCGCGATCTCCTCCTCCTCGGCCACGAGGTCGTCGGCCGCGATCTCCTCCTCGGGCTCGCTCAGGCTGGGCTCGGGCTCCGGCTCCTCCCCCTCGGCGGGCGGCGGCATGAACGAGATGTGCTCCTTCGGGGCCTCCTCGGCGGGGACCTCCTCCTCGGCGGGGATCTCCTCCTCGGTGGCTTCCGCGTCGGAGGAGTCCTCCACGGGGACCTCCTCCTCGGGCGCCTCCTCCCGCGCGAGCGCGCTCGTCTCGGCGACGCTGTCCGCCACGTCCGGCTGCGGCTCGGCGGGCGGGGGCGGGATGGAGACCAGCTTCTTGATGTCCTCGTCCTCCTCCTCCTCGGCCTCCGCCGCCGCCACGGCCCCCTTCGCGCCGCTCTTGAGCCGGGCGAGGCCGGCCGTGGCCTCCTCGCAGCCCGGCCACAGGGTCAGCGCCTGCTCGTACCAGTCGCGCGCCTCGAACTTGTTCTGGATCTTCGTCTCCCAGACCCCGGCGATCTGGAGGAGCAGCTCCTTCTTCCTGTCCTGATCCGGCGCCGCGTCGAGCTGGCGCTCGAGGAGGTTGACGAGATCGTTCCACTTCGCGGTCTTCTCGTAGTGCTGGAGGAGCTGCCGGTACGCTCCCTCGTCCTTGGCGTCGAGCTGGATGATCTGCCAGTAGTGCTCGGCCGCCTCGTCGGGCCGCCCGAGCTCGTCCGCGAGGATCCGCGCGCGGCGGCGGTGGTAGAGCACCGCGACGTCCATCTCGAACGTCTCGTCCAGGATGTCCGAGTAGTGCTCGGAGAGGCTCTCCCAGAACCCGTGCCTGCCCGCCATCTCCTCGAGCTTGTTGATGGTGCCTTCGTCGCGCGGGTTGACCTGCTGCGCCTCCTTCAGGCACTCGAACGCCGAGTTGTTGTCCGCCATCTCCGACGCGTAGAGCCCGGCGATGATGAGCAGGAGATCGACCTGGTTCTCGCGCTCGTGCTTGTGCTCCGTGACGAGATGCCTATACGCCTCGATGAGCTTCGCCCAGTAGACGCCCTTCTCCGTCGTGAGCAGCGCGTCCTCGAGGCCGCGGACGAGATCCCAGATCCGCTCCACCGTCTCCTTGGAGAACGGGTCGTACTTGAGCACCTCGAGCGCGATGAGGAGCGCCCCGTCCGCGTCGTCGAGCTTGTCCCGCAGGATCGCGGCGCCCTTGAGCTTCAGCTCCGCCCGGCGGGGCGGGTCCTCCTCGTGCGCCGCGCAGGCGTTGTAGACGCGGACGAGATCGTCCCAGCGCTCCGCGGCCGCGCCCACGCGCTCGACGAACTCGAGGATGTCCGCGCGCTTCGTGTCGAGCTCGAACGCCTTGAGCGCCACGTCGAACGCCATCGAGTGCTGCTCGCCCTGTTCGTGCAGCACGACCGCATACCGCTGGAGCAGCTCGATTCGCGCCTCGTTGTCGGGCGCGCGCTGCGCGAGGACGCCGTACACCTGCCCCAGCCGCTGCCAGTTCTTCGCCTTGACGGCGAGCCTGTCCACGCGGTCGAGCATCCCGGCGTCTTCGGGCGCGAGCCCGAACGCCCGCAGGATCGCCTCCAGCGCCTGGACGGGATCCCCGATCTTCTCGTCGAAGATCTCCGAGATCTTCACCCACCAGCCGCCCTGATCCTCCGGCCTCTGCGCCGCGCGCGTCAAAACGCCGTAGACGTCGATGAGCTGCTCCCACATCCCGAGCCGCCTCGCCGCCTCCTCGACCGCCGGGACGGTCGCCGGCAGCGCCTGGAGCGCGTCGAAGGCCATCCGGTACCAGGCCCAAGCCTGCGCCGGGTCCTCGAGCTTCTCCTCGCAGATCCTGCCGGCGCGCTGCACGATGTCGTGCCTGTCGCCCAGCGCCTCGGCGGTCTGGTAGCGCGCCATGAGCAGCTTGAGCAGCTTGTCCCAGTTCTCGAGCTCGACGTAGAGCACGTCGAGCGTGTCGAGCAGCCCCGTGTCGTCGAGGTCGAGCGCGGCCGCCTGCTCGTACGCGTCCACCGCGCGCTCCTTGTCGCCGAGCTCGCCGCGGACCCAGTCGCCGAGGAGGACGTTGAGCTGCTTGAGCGCGACGGCGTCCTCCGTGTGCGAGATCTGCTGCTCCAGGACCTCGACCGCCTCCTCGAAGCGCCGCGCCTCGGCGAGGATCTCCCGCAGGAGCTTCAGGGTGGGCGTGTGCGCCGGATCGACCTCGTCCACGATCTGGCGCAGGCTCGTCACGGCGACGTCGCGCTCGCCGCGCTTGTCGTACAGGAGGAAGGCGCGCTTGTAGAGGATGTCGGCCCGCTCGCTGTGGCTCTCGGCGTAGGGGGCCTGCCTCGCGAGCACCTCGACGAGCTCCTCGAAGGCGCCGGTGCGCTCGTAGTACCTGGAGAGCGCGCCCAGGGATTCGACGTCCTCCCCGGCCTCGAGCACGAGGCGCCAGGACTCCATGGCCGCGTCCGGCTGGCCGAGCTCGTCCTCGAGCACGTGGGCGATCCGCCTGTGGATCTCCGCCCGCTCGCCGACGCTCTCGATGGTGAGGAGCCGCATGCGGAGCACGTCGACGAGATCGCCGAAGTCGCGCCCCTTCTCGTGGAGCTCGGTGAGCGCGTCCAGCGCCTCGACGTCCCCGGGGGCCGCCGAGAGGACGTCGCGCCAGCAGCGGACGGCGAGCTTGTCGTCCTCCAGCCTGTGCGCCGCGGTCACGGCCCGCTTGCGGAGGATGGTGACCTTCTCGTCGGGATCCCCGGTGGCGCGCGAGCGCAGGGTCAGCGTCTCCATCAGCCGCCCCCACTGCTCCGACTCCTCGTCGATCGACTCCATCAGGTCGAGGGTCTCCATGTCGCCGGGCGCGATCGCGAGCACCTCCCTGGCCTTGGCGTACGCGTCCTCGGCCAGGCTCAGCCGCTCGCGCAGCATCACCGCCGCGCGCAGCATGAAGCCGCGCTTCTCCTCGCGCGTCTTCGCCATCTCGGCGCGCTTCTGCAGGAGCGGCACGAGCTCCTCGTACTGCTGCTCGCGGAGGTAGAGCTCGTCGAGCAGGTCGATCGTCTCGGTGTCGTCGGGCTGCAGCTCGATGACGTTCTTGTACGCCTGGGCCGCGCGGGCCGCGTCCCCGAGCCGGATGCGGTAGATCTCCGCGAGCCGGCGGAAGCACTCGATGCGCTTGGTCCGGTTCTTGGTGGTGTCCGCCTCCATCTCCAGGATGGAGATCAGCTCGTCCCAGCTCTCCGTGTCGGCGAGCAGCCGCTTCAGGGCGTCGGCGGCGTCGCGGACCTTCGGATCGCTCTCCTGGATCATGCGCCAGGCCTGGATCGCGCCCTGGAGATCGGCGAGCTGCTCCTCGGAGAGCCGGGCCGCCTCGCGGAGCCGCACGGTCTGGACCGCCGGCGGCAGGTGCGGCGCGCCGGCCGAGCGCATCAGGAGATCGCGCAGCGACAGCCAGTCGCCCCGCGCGCGGAACCGGCGCTCGAGGTACGTCGTCGCCTTCTGATCGTGCGGCGCGTAGTCGATGATCTGGAGCATGCGCTCCTCGGCCCCGGCGTCGTCGCCGGCGCGGCGCGCCTTCTCCGCCTGCTGCTGCAGCTCGTTGACGTAGGACTCCAGGTCGGCGCCGCCCGGGGGCGGCAGCGGCTCCGCCGGCGCGAAGGAGGACTTCGCCGGCACGGGCGGCCTCGACGGGCGCGCGGTCGGCACCGGCCTGGACGCGGATCGCTCCTCGCGCTCCATCGTCCGCGGCACCGTCGCGGCGATCGCGGGCTGCGCGTCGGCCCTGCCCTTCGCGGGCGGCGGGGCCTGGGAGGCGCGCGCCTCGACGCCCTTCGAGAGCTTGGCGACGACGCGCTTGTCGTCCTCGAGTCCGAGCGGGTCGAGCCGCCTCATCCACGCGAGCGCCGACTCCGGCTCCCCGATCTCGTCGAGGTAGACCTTGGCGAGCCGCCGGATCATCGGCGCCTGGAACTGGAGGTCGCCCAGCCGCTCGATCACCTGCTGGTACGCGTCGGTCAGCGCGCTGAGATCGCCGAGCTCGCGCGCCTTGTGCTCGATGAACTCGACCGCCTTCTCGCTCTCGGGCAGCGCCATGAGCGCGAACCGCGCGAGCACGAGCGGATCCTCGGCCGTCCCCTCGCGCGCGGCCTTCAGGAGGAACTCGGAGGCCCACCTGTGGTCCTTGTTCGTCTCCGGCGTCACCTTGCACGCCGCGATCGTCTTCGCGAGCTCCACCTTGACCGCGTCGTCCTCGGGGTTGAGCTTCAGCGCGCGCTTCAGGGCGGTCGCCGCCTGCTCCGGATCGGAGAGGTGCGTGCTCAGGGTGTGGGCGAGCTCGCGGTAGAGCGCGATCCGCCTGGCCTCGTCCTTCTCGACCCGCGCCTCGAGCTCGCACAGCTTCGCGGCGTTCTTGTACTTCCCGGTCCGGTAGTAGATCTCGCGCGCCCCGTAGATGGCCACGAGGTTGGTCTTGTCGAGCTCGATCGCCTTCCTGTAGTGGTTGAGCGCCCGCTCGTCGTCCTTGAGCGCCTTGTCGAGGATCTCGCCGGCCTGCTGGTGCAGGTCGGACCGGATCACGACCTTCGTGCCGCGGACGTCCGCCTGCTCGAGCGCCGAGAGGCGCTGCTCCGCGAGGGCGATCGCGCCCTCCCAGTCGCCGGCGTTGCGGTAGATGGTGTCGAGCTTCTCGCCGACCCCGGCGTGCGTCGGGTCGCGGTCGAACCCCTCGAGGAGCACCTCGGCCGCGCGCGTCACGTCGTTCAGCTTGTCGTGATAGATCTCTCCGGCGCGGAAATAGAGATCGACGACCTCCTCGATCTGCTTGCTGATCTGGGCCCTGTACTTCAGGAGATCCGCGAGGTATTCGAAATCACCCTCTTTCTCCGCGATGTTGCACAGGTTCACGAAAGCCTGGGTGTCATGAGGATCGCGTTCGAGGATGGCTTGGTACTTCTCGAAATCTGACATGTTTCGACGCCCTCTTCTTTTTCGTTTGGACCAAGACGAAGAACTTTACCATAGGGCAAAATCGGCAATCAACTGAGAAGCGCCCTCACCTCCAATCATCTCGATGGGTTCCGCGCCTCCGCCGGGGCGCCGGTGGCGCGTTTCCGGTTGACGCTGCCGGCCGCGGTCGCTTAGGAAGGACGGCGGACGCCCGAAACGCCGCGCCGGAGGGGATGGAAGATGAGACTCGTCGAGTGCGTGCCCAACATCAGCGAAGGCCGTGACCGCAGGATCATCGACGCCGTCGCCGCCGAGGTGGAGACCGTGGACGGCGTCCGGCTGCTCGACGTCGACCCGGGCGCGACGACGAACCGCACCGTGATCACGTTCGTGGGATCGCCGGAGGCGGCGGCCGAGGCCGCGTTCCGCCTCATCCGCCGGGCGGCCGAGCTCATCGACATGCGCGGCCAGCGGGGCGAGCACCCGCGCAACGGCGCCACCGACGTCTGCCCGTTCGTGCCGCTCACGGGCGTCACGATGGCCGACTGCGCCGAGCTCGCGCGCCGCGTCGGCGCCCGCGTCGGGACGGAGCTGGGGATTCCGGTGTATCTGTACGAGCACGCGGCCTCCAAGCCGGAGTGGCGAAACCTCGCGACGATCCGCAAGGGCGAGTACGAGGCGCTGCCGCAGAAGCTCGGGAAGCCCGAGTGGAAGCCGGACTTCGGCCCGAACGAGTGGAGCGAGCGCGTCGCGAAGACGGGCGCGACGCAGGTGGGCGCCCGCCAGTTCCTGATCGCCTACAACATCAACCTCAACACGAAGAACACGAAGCTCGCGAAGCGCATCGGGCTCGTGATCCGCGAGCAGGGCGGCGCCGTGAAGCGGGACGCGAGCGGCAACAAGCTGCGCGGCCCGAGCGGCGAGCTGCTCAAGCACGAGAAGGGGCTGTTCGACCACTGCAAGGCGACGGGCTGGTTCATCGAGGAGTTCGGCTGCGCGCAGGTCACGATGAACCTGACGGACTACACGGTGACGCCGCCGCACCTCGTCTTCGACAAGGTCTGCGAGATCGCGGCGGAGCTCGGGCTGCGCGTGACCGGCTCGGAGCTCGTCGGCCTCATCCCGCTCGAGGCGGTGCTCGCGGCCGGCCGCCACTACCTCCGCAAGCAGGGCGCCAGCGACGGCGTGCCGGAGGCCGACCTCATCGAGGCCGCGCACCAGAGCATGAGCCTCTCCCAGATCTCGAAGTTCTCCCCCGACGAGCGGATCGTCGAGTACCGGGTCCGCACGCCGCGGCCGCTCGTGGAGCGCACCGCGGCGGGGTTCGTCGACGAGCTGTCGCGCGACTCGGCGGCCCCGGGCGGCGGGAGCGTGGCGGCGCTCTGCGGCGCGCTCGGCGCCGGGCTCGCGACGATGGTGGCGAACCTCACCGTCGGCAAGACCGGCTACGAGGCGGTCGAGGCGGAGATGATCGGGATCGCCGAGCAGGGACAGGCCCTGAAGGATCTCCTCGTCCGCGCCGTGGACGACGACACGTTCGCGTTCAACGAGGTGATGGCCGCGTTCGCGGTACCCAAGGGCGCGGCGCGCGACGCCGCGATCGCGGAGGCGAACAAGAAGGCGACCCTGGTGCCGCTCTCGGTCCTCGAGGCGATCCCGGCGGTCGTGGAGCTCGCCGGGGCCGCCGGCGCGCGCGGGAACCGGAATTCCCTCTCGGACGCGGGCGTCGCCGTGCTCGCCGCCCGGACGGCCGCGACCGGCGCGTACTACAACGTGCTCATCAACTCCGGCCAGATCGGCGACGCGGCGTTCGTCTCCGAGGTGCGCGGGCGGGCCGACGCCGCCTTCGCGCTCGTGACGAAGCGCTGCGACGAGCTGGACATGTGGTTCAGGTCGGAGCTACAGAAGAAGAAGGAGTAGATCTCACCCGTCCCAGGAGTTCCACAAGTCCCCGGAGTCCCACGCCCCCTACTCTCCCAGGCTCACCTTCCCGCTCCGCGGCTCGATCCTGCCCTTGCGCTCGCCGTACGTGAACTCCTTGCCGTCCCAGGTGATCGAGGTGAGCGTGAACGGGACGCCCCGGCGAAGCGGCGCGGTCCCGAGCTCGATCGACATCGTCACGCCGGCGGGCTTGCTGCGGCCGAGGTCGATCATCGCGATCCCCGCGTCCGGAGCGTCGGTCCGGTCCGAGACCTCGAACACGTCCTCCCCGCGCTTCGACTGGATCCCGAGCCGCGCGTCGAAGTCCTCCCACGACAGGACGACCAGGTTCATCGGCACGTCGAACTCGTAGGCGAGCTTGAGGTTCCGCTCGAGCGCCTCGATCTGCTCGGTCTCGCCCTCGGTCTCGGCCTCCATGATCATCCGCGCGAGCCGGACCGCCGAGTGCAGCCGCGCCCAGCGCCGCGGATCGGCGGGGCCGGGCTCCCCGTCGCCCGACGAGATCTTCCGCTCGAGGCGCAACGCCTCGTCGACGCGGCCCATCCCCGCGGCCGCGGCGGCGAGCCTGAGCTGCGCCGTGGGGTCGTCCGGGCGCATCGCGACGAGCGTCCTATACTGCCGGTAGGCGGCCTCGTACCAGCCGTGCCGGAGGAAGAGGTCGCCGAGCCGCTCGCGCGCCGACGGATCCGCGGCGTTGAACTCGACGAGCTCCGAGCACGTGCGCTTCGCCTCGTCCTCCTTGCCGAGCTCGGCCTGGAGGTCGCACAACGTGCCGAGCACGAGCGGCCCCGCCAGCTCGTCCCGGCGCATGCGCGACGCGATCGCCTGCGCCTCCTCGATCTTGTCGCACTCGAGCAGGACCTCGATGAGGAGCGCCTGCCCCGCGGGATCGTCCGGGAACTTCGCGATGATCTCGCGCAGCTTCTTGAGCCGATCCTCCGGCGTCTTGAGCGCGGCGAGCCCGCGGCTCACGACGTACCAGTCGATCCCCGCGCCGGAGAGGTACCGCATCGAGACCTCCGGGTTCAGCGTGCGCCGCGTGATGCGCTGCCTGAGGAACGACTGGATCTTGGCGTCCCCGGCGAACTGCGCGATGAGCGCGCGGACCTCGTCCGGGGTGACGGCGCGGCGCTCGATGAGCTCGAGCAGCTCCTTGCGCTGCTGCCAGCGCGGGATCTCGCACTTGCCGCCGGCCTCGACGTAGACCGCGGCCCAGCCCGACGGCGATGTCGCCAGCGCGAGCCGCTGCCGCCAGAGGACGCGCCGCTCCGCGAGCGGCCGCCGCGAGGCGTCCGAGCAGACGCCCTCGGTGAACAGCGCGCGCTCCACGGGCCTCGAGGCCTGCTGCTGCACGAGCGCGAGGAGATCGACCTCCTGCGGCTTGTCCGCCGCCGTGGCGCGCTTCCCGGACTTGCCCTTCGTCCCCTGCCCGGCCGAACGCGTCGTCGATCCGCCCGCCCGGCCGCCGCCGCCCGAAAGCCCTCCGTCCCCGTACCCGTACCCGCTCCCGCTCGCGCCGGTGGAGGAGCCGTCGTCGTAGGAGGCGGCCCCGGATTTCGGCGCCGCGTAGGACGAGTGCGGGACGGACGGCGGAGGGGGCGCCGGCCGAGGCGCCGGGGCGGGCATCTCCTTCGCCCTCGCGGCGCCCGACGGCGCCGTCCGGTAGTAGCCGAGATCCCCGTCGTACGAACCCGCCGACACCTCGGGCGACGGCTCGGACGCGGGCGCAGGCGGCGGCGACATCGCGCCGGCCTCGTCGCGCCAGTACTCCGCCTCCATCGGGTAGGCCTCCTCGGTCTTCTTCGCCTCCTCGGTCACCTCGAGGCGATCGGCGTCCGTCTTGTAGGCGCCGCTGCCGCCCGTCGCGAGCTCGGGCGCGTCGAGATCGAACCCGCTCCAAAGGACGTGCCGCTGCCGGCGCTGGATCCCCTGCGCCGCGTACGCCGCGTCGCTCTCGAGCACGAGGAAGGAGGTGAACGGCGTCATCAGCGCGTACATCAGGCCGAGCGAGATGATGTTGCCGCGGTTCTCCTCCAGCCCCTCGCCCATCAGCCGCTCGAGGTACATCCGCGCCCAAAGGAACGGCACGAACCCGTACTCCTCGCCCTTCTCGACCTTGGTCGCGTAGGACTTCTCGAACGGCTTGCCGCCGAGCCTCCCCTTGACAGTCACCTTGTCCGGCAGCTTATGGTGCGTTCGCGCGAGGATGACGACCTCGTCGCCCTCGGAGACCTTGCCCGCCACGTTGGAGAAGATCTGGTCCAGGCCGGCGCCGGCGCCGATGTTGAGCTCGGTGATGGTGGGCGTCTTCACGGCGCCCGCGAAGCGCAGCGCCTCCTGGACCGTCTGCTCCGGCGTGTCGATGCGGAACGCGCGGCCGCCCCCCATCAGCGCGGCGCGCTCGAGCAGCGGGTAGTTGGCGTCGCTGCCGACTGCGATCGTGAACAGCCGGGCGCGGGAGTCGCCGAGCGAACGCCGCAGCCGCTCGGTGAGCTCGATCGCGGTCGTCTCGCCGACCGTGGGCCTGCCGTCGCCGATGTACGCCACCGCGGGCTGCTCCGCGTCGTGCACGAGATCGAGCGCGACGCCGAACATCTCGCCGAGATCGGTCGCGCCGGCGGCCGAGACCGCGGCGAGCCGCTCCATCGCCGCCGAGACGTTCTTCTCGTTCGCGGCCGCGAGCCCCTCGTCCGGGTAGACCACGCGCGGCGCGAGATCCGCCGACACGACGGCGAACCTGTCGCCCGCCGAGAGCGCGCGCAGCACGGCCTCCGTGACGCCCGTGCGGATCTGCCGCTCGGCCTCGCCGCCGCCCGCGGACGTGTCGACGACGAGCACGACGTCGCCGGGCACCTCGGGGAGCTTGTCCCACTCCACCTCGGGCGCGTACCGGAGCATCACGTAGTCCGCCTCCTTGAAGCCGGAGGAGAAGCGGTACGCGCGGAACGGCGCCACGGGCTTCGTGGGCGTGAGCTCGAGCAGGAAGTCCGAGCGCGGCGTGTAGCCGGACCTGCGCACGGAGACCATCGACGAGTTCTCCTCGATGCGCGCGTCCTCGATCGACGCGATCTCGTAGTCCTTGCCCGCGTCCCCGAGGATCACCTGCAGGGAGAACTCCTGGATCCGCTGCTCGCCCCCGCCGCCCATCGGGTAGACGTACCTGTAGCGGCCGTCGGACAGCGGCAGGAACTGCGTGTAGGAGAGCACGACGCGCCGCTCGCCGGTCGCGGGGATCGGGAAGATCCGCGCGCGGTACGTGCGGCCGTCGACCCACTCGAGCAGCGCCGGATCGTACGCCTGCTGGATCGCGTTCTCGTACGCGGCGGCGGCCTGCTTGCGCTCGACCATCTCGCCGTCGACGAGGACGCCGTTCACCTCGAGCGCGAACCGCTCCACCGAGGCGCCCTCGGGGATCGTGAACCAGTACCACCCCTCGAGATCCGCGCCCGCCGGGTTGAAGAAGCGCTGATCGACCGTCGTGTGCGCGATCCCGTCGAGGACGACCGCCCGCACCTCCTGCGAGAGGATCTGCAGCTCCTCGGGCGGCGAGCCGGGGCGCATCCTGTCGATGCCGTAGATCCTGCCGGACGCCCGCCCGCCGATCCCGGCGAGCATCTCCTTGTCCGCCATCCCGCCGGTCCAGTCCTCCCAGAACTTCACGGGGGTGACGACGGGCGCCTTCCCCGCGGCGACGACGGCGCGCTCGCCGTTCTCGACCTCCGCGCGGCCGCCCGGCGCGTCGACCACGGCGAGGCCCCGGGCCACGTACACGCGCACCTCCCCGTCCACCACCGCGAGATCGAAGCCGGCGCCCGAGGCGGACACGTTCGTCCCGGCGGCGGCGAACCGGCCGAGATCGCGCTCGTCGGGCGGGACGTCGGCCCACAGCTCGCCCTTCTCGAGGACGACGGCGCCGCCGTCGATGGAGAGCGCCGAGCCGCCGCGGACGAACAGCCCCGCGCCGCTGGCGAGCCGCAGGAGGGCCCGCGCCCCGTCGCCGAGGGTCAGATCGCACTTCGCGGGCAGCATCGCGCCCGTGATCAGCCGCTGCCGTCCCCCTTCCACGCCGAGCCACACGTCCCCGGCCGCGAGCTCGATCCGGGCGCCGAGCGGCGGCACCTTCTTCGGCGGCGGCGGCGGAGCGTGCCCGCACGCGGTCACGACAAATAGACCGATCACCAGACCCAGCGACGCGCGCCTTCTCATGACATCTCCTCCCGTTCCGTTCCGTTCGGAAGCACCCAGCATACACCAAAGCGACGAGCCACTGACGCACGAACGCGCGCCGGGATCTGAAGGCCCCGCGCGGCGGGGATCACATCTCGCGGCGCTGCAGCGCGTCCGCCAGCGTGCAGAGCGCCTCGATGACGGCGCCGTCGCCGCCGGGGGCGCGCCGGAGCGCCTCTGTCGCTCGGCTCGTGTTCGCGGACGCCTCGGCCAGCGCGGTCTCGAGCGCCCCCGCGCGCCGGACGTCGCTCGCGATGCGGGGGGCGAGCGTCGCAGGGTCGGCGCCGGCGATCAGCTCCGCGAGGGCGCCGCGAAGCGCCGGGCTCTCCGCAGCCGCGACGATCAGCGGGAGCGTCATCTTGCCCTCGCGGATGTCGGCGTTCAGGCTCTTGCCGAGGACGTCCGGCTCCGTCGAGAAGTCCAGGACGTCGTCGACGAGCTGGAACGCGACGCCGACGTGCCAGCCGAACTCGCCGAGGGCAGCGCACAGCGGATCCCCCGCGCCGGCGGCCTTGGCGCCGGAGAAGGCGGCCCACCGGAAGAGGCTCGCGGTCTTGCCCTCGACGATCCGGAAGTACTGCTCGCGGGTCGTCGAGAGGGAGCCGCGGAGCTCGAGCTGCGTCACCTCTCCTTCCACGAGCCTGCGCAACGTCGCGACGAACTCGGGCATCAACCCGGCCCCCGCGGCGGCGACCGTCTCCACGCAGCGCGTGAGCAGGTAGTCGCCCCCGAGGATGGAGATGGCGTTCCCGTACACCACGCGCACCGCCGGCCTGCCGCGCCGCACGTCGCCCTCGTCGATGACGTCGTCGTGCAGCAGCGTCGCGTTGTGCAGGAGCTCGCACGCCGTCGCGAGCGCGACGGGCAGCCTCCCCTTCTCGCCGCGGGCCGCGCGGAACGAGAGGAGGCAGATCGCCGGCCGGATCCGCTTGCCGCCCGCGTCGAGCATGTAGCGGCACGCCTCACGGACGCCGCCCGGAGCGTCCGGGAACCCGCCCGAGAGGACGCGCTCGAGCGCCTCGAGCCCGTCGCCGAGCAGCGCCGCCGTGTCCGTCATGGCCTCGGCGACTGCACCGTTCAATGAATGCTTTTCGGAGATCGCGCGGAGTTTTTCGAGGGCGTCCATGACCTCCCTCGTCGCCGGAGGGATCTCTTCGCGGTTTACCCGGTGCGCCAAGACGGAATCGAACCGTCAACCTCCGGATTAAGAGTCCGCTGCTCTACCTAGTTGAGCTATTGGCGCATCTTTCCATCAAAGAACCGTCGGCGCGCCCGGGGTGACTCGAACACCCGACCTGCGGCTTCGAAGGCCGACGCTCTATCCAACTGAGCTACGGGCGCTTCGCGATCACCCGGCCACCGCGCGAACGGTATCTAAGCAAAAACGCACCGTCCGTCAACCTGCTGTTTCGCCGAAAGCGAAACCGTCGAACCAAATCGCGCAGCGGCCGATTTCTTCGGGGTGAGAGACGGGGCTTGAACCCGCAACAACCGGAGCCACAGTCCGGAGCTCTACCATTGAGCTACTCCCACCGTGATGGCGCCCCGAAGGGCGCGAAGGACGGGCGGATTATAGGCGGCGGCGTCCCGAACGCAACACGGATTTTTTTTGATTTTCGAAGGGTCGCGCCGCTTTTTCTGCTAAGTATTCTGTCCATGCGGACCCGATTGCTCGCCCTGGCCGTGTTCTCGTGGAGCGCGCTCGCAGCGGCGCAGGAGCCCCCTGCGGTGGAAGGCCCGCCGGCGCTCAACCGGCTGACCCTCGAAGAGTGCACGACACGGGCGATCGCCAACAGCAAGGAGCTCGCGGCCGCGCGGCACAGGCTCGACGCCATGCAGGCCCAGATCGAGCAGGTCTGGTGGGCGCCCTTCTCCATCATCGGCGTCGACGCCGGGTTCTCCTTCGTTCCCGATCGATGCGTCGACACGGGGACGCTCGCGAACGACGGGCGTCTCGTCGCGTGCAACGGCGGCGCGGTCGCCGCCGAGGAGGACTGGGCGAGCGACGAGTGGGGCCCGACCTTCCAGCTGGAGGTCAAGGGCGTGCTGCCGATCCTGGACTTCGTCCGGGTGACGCGCGCCCAGAAGGCGCTCGAGGAGGCCCGCGAGGCCAAGGCGGCGCAGCTGCCGTCGTTGAAGCAGCAGGTGCGCTACAACGTGGAACGCGCCTACCACGCCATCATCGGCGCCCGCGAGATGGCCTACACGCTCGGCGAAGGGAAGAAGCAGCTCGTCAAGGCGCGGGAGCTGCTCGAGGAGAACCTCGCGAAGCAGGAGGGGACCGAGACCGAGACCGATCTCATCAAGCTCAAGGTCTTCGAGGCGCAGGTCGGCTACATGGAGCAGCAGACGCGGCAGATCGAGCGCACCGCCCTCGCCGCGCTGCGGTTCCTCGTCGGGGGCGAGGACGCTGCGCGCGTCGACGTCCCCGAGGATCCGCAGTCGCTGATCGAGCGCGAGCTCGATCCGCTCGAGGCCTACAAGAAGCGCGCGCTCGAAAATCGCCCCGAGCTGGAGGCGCTGCGCCACGGCGTGAAGGCGCTCGAGCTCAAGGTGGCGATGCGCAAGGCCGAGTTCCTCCCGAGCCTCGGGCTCGTCGCCGACTGGCGCTACGCCGCAACGCCGGGACGGACCGACATCGGCAACTGGCTGCTCAAGGACAACTACAACCTCAACTACTTCGTGCTCGCCCTGGCGCTCAGTTACGATCTCGATTTGGGCCTTGATATTTACAAGCTCGACGAGGCCAAGGCCGAGCTCGCGGCGCTGACCGCGGATCAGGAGAACGCGCTCGAGGCGATCGTCCTCGATGTCGAGAACACGTATGTCGAGGTGACCTCCGCGCGCGACAGCCTCGCCGAGCTCGAGAAGTCGAAGCGCCTCGCCAAGGGCTGGATCGCGGCGGCCGTCCAGAGCAACGCCGCGGGTCTCGGCCCGGCCAAGGAGGTCAAGGACGCGCTCAAGGAGTACTTCCAGATCATGGCGTCCATCCACCAGCTCACCGGCGAGTACAACGTCGGCCTCGCGAAGCTCGACAAGGTCACGGGCACGCTCGGCGAGGCGCGTGAATAGGGCGTCCGGGAGGTCCGTCTCAACCCAGGGGCCCGCGCGGGCCCGGGGCCGACTTCGAAGGAGAATCGACACGATGCTCAAACCGCTATCCGTCATGCTCATCGCCGCGCTCGCGCTCGGCTTCGCCGCTCGAGCGGAGGCCCAGGGGACGCCGACGGCGTTCGTCCAGTCCGTCGACAAGAAGGTCAAGCCGCTGCTCGCGAACTCGGCGGCGAACAAGACGAAGATCCTCGGCGCCCTGAACCAGATGCTCGACTTCCCGACGCTGTGCAAGGACTCGCTCGGCAAGCACTGGGAGGGGAAGACGGACGCGCAGCGCAAGGAGTTCACGGACACGCTCAAGGCGCTCATCGAGAAGAACGTCGTCAAGCGGCTCAAGGACACGCGCAACCACAGGATCAAGTACGAGTCCGAGGAGATCACCCGGGACGGGGCGACCGTCGTCACGATCGTGAGCGACGGCGACGGCCCGCGCGCGCAGCAGCTGGAGATCGCCTACAAGCTGAAGAAGTCCGGCCGGAGCTGGATCGTCGTCGACATGATCACCGACGGGGTGAGCCTCGTGTCGAACTACCGCTCGCAGTTCAACAAGATCATCACCCAGGACGGCTGGGACGTGATGATCAAGAAGATGAAGGACAAGCTCGCCGAGCGCGACTGACCGCGGAGCCTCCCGGCCTCACTCGACGTTCAGGGTGTAGTCCTCGACCTCGCCGTAGGACGCCTCGCCGCAGGGATCCAGCGTCCCGGTGTACATGATCCGGACGCGCATCCGGGTCGCGCCGGTGAGCGCGCCCGTGGGCGGCGTGATCGTCGCGGTGTAGGGCCCGTAGCCCGGCGTGCCGGTCACGGCGATCGTCTCGCCCGCGTCCGTGAACAGGTTGTTGTGGTTCCAATCCACCCAGATGCCGCACTGATCCGAAGAGTAGCCGTAGCCGTTGGTCACCGTGATGGCCGAGCCCACGCCGATCGTCACGTCCGTCGAGAGCGCGGTGTAGTCGTGATAGTAGTCGCAGTCCGAGCTGTTGTTGATGGCGCCGATCTGCACCTGCTCGATGTACTCGTCGCAGGTCGCGCTCGTAGCGTCGCACAGCGTGTTCTCCGCCACGGTGATGTAGCCCGCCTTGATCTCCGTGTCCGAGCCGAGATCGGACGTGACCTCGAGCGTCACCGCGTACGTCCCCACGGCGGCGTAGGTGATCCCGGTCGGGTTCTGGGCCGTGCTCGCGGCCGGCGACCCGCCCTCGAAGCTCCACGACCACGCGGTCGGCAGGCCGCTCGACAAGTCGGTGAAAGAGACCGCGGATCCGACGCCCACGGACGTGCTGCTCGCGGCGAAGTCCGCGACCGGCGGGCCGAGCTCCTGCACGACGACGGCGTAGTCCTCGACGTCGCCGTAGCTCGACACGCCGCAGGGGGTCGGTGCCTCGCTGTAGACGACGCGGACGCGCATCCTGGTCTCGCCGAGGACGGCGTCGGCCGGGGGCGAGATCGCGCCGGTGTAGGGGCCCACCCCGGGGGTGCCGTTGAGGGTGACCTGCTCGCCCGCGTCCGTGAAGTCCTTGTCCTGGTTCCAGTCCACCCAGACTCCACACTGATCGGTGGAGTAGCCGTCGCCATTCACGATCGTGATGGAGTAGCTTCCGCCGATCTCCATGGCCGTCGAGAGGGCCGTGTAGTCGCCGTACGTGTCGCACACCGTGTCGTTGTCGATGGTGCCGACCGCCACGGACGAGACATACTCGTCGCAGCCGCCGCTCGCAGCGCAGTAGTCGGCGGGCCCGGTGTCGGTGTCGGTATCGGTATCCGTATCCGTATCCGTATCGGCATCCGTGTCCGTGTCGGTATCGACGTCGGTATCCGTGTCGGAGTCCGTGTCGGCATCCGTGTCGGAGTCGGTGTCGGAGTCCGTGTCGGAGTCCGTGTCCGAGTCCGTGTCCGAGTCCCCATCCGTATCCGAATCCGCGTCCGAATCTCCCGAGCCGCGCCCCTCCACGCCTCCAGTGGCGCACGCCGCGAGGAGCAGTGCCGTGATGAGACAGTCTGTGACGACGGCGCGATTCCCGAGCATCTCCACCTCCACGATGAATCGTCCCCTGCGGGATCATCATATGTCTAATTCTCTTTGTCGTGGCCCGCCAATCGAACGGCTCATCTTTTTGGTTGGCGGCGCCGCCGCGGCATCGCAGAATGGCGGCGACCTCTCAACGAGCGGAGCAAACGTGGAAGAGACCGGTTTCACCCTCGAAGGACGCGTGCTGTGCGGCGACGACGCCTGCATCGGCACGATCGGCCCGGACAAGCGCTGCAGGCTCTGCGGCAAGCCGTACGAAGGGGACGCGGAGCTCGGGAGCGAGGAGGCTCCCCGGCCGGCACCCGAGGGCGACGGGGAGCGCCCCGACGCAGCGGACGCGGCACCGGCAGGCCCCGCCCCCGTTCAGGACGGCGGCGCGCCCGACGGCCGGACCTGCTGCCCGGACGACGCGTGCACGGGGATCATCGGCCCGAGCGGGGCGTGCGGCGTCTGCGGGAAGACGAGGGCGCAGTAGTCAGGTCGCTTCCTGGAGTCTCTTCCGGGCGATCTCCGCCCAGGGTCCCTCCGGATCGAGGGCGAGGTACCTGCGCCAGTGCTCCCGCGCGTCCTGCTCGATGTCGAGCCTGTAAAGCGTCATCGCGAGGTTGAAGTGCGCGTCCGCGAACGTCGGGTCGAGCGCCACGGCCCGCTCGAAGCAGCCCCGCGCGAAGCCGAGGTTGCCGTCCTCGAACTCGAGGAACCCGAGGTTGTAGTGCGCCTCCGGCTGCCCCGCGTCGACCTCCACTGCCTTGGCGTAAAGGATCTTCGCGTCCTCGGACGCGCCGGCTCGGTACCTCAGGTTGCCGAGGTTCGTGTACGCGTTGGCGAGCTTGGGGTCGAGGTAGATGGCGCGGTGGTACGCCTCCTCGGCCTTGGCGAGCGTGGCCGGATCCTCGTCGAGCCGGCACCCCTCGAGGTACCACTCGTACGCGGTGCGGCTCTCCCGCGAGCCCCTGTGCGCGGGCAGCTCCGCGACGACCGACTCCTCGAGGCTCTTCACGCTGAAGTCGATGAGCAGCTGCCCCGACGCCGCCTCCATCTCGCGCTCGTCCTCGACGACGACGACGTTGCGCGCGTCCCCGCGGATCCTGAGCCGGCCGAGCGGGTGCGGGCCGAGCGGCAGCTTCTCCTTGAGCGTATTCAGTATCTTCCGCGCGCGCTGGACGCTCACGCCGCCCTCGAGCAGCGCCCTGGCGGAGCGCAAGCAGACGAGATCCTGGAACGTGAAGCAGCGCGAGCGGCCGTCGTGCCCCGAGGGGGAGAGGAAGCCCGAGCGATCCCAGTACCGGAGCCTCCCCTCAGAGATCTCGAAGAGCCGGCTCACGTCGCGCCAAGTGAAGGTCGCGCTCATCGTCCGCCCGGGCGCCTGCGACCTGGGCCGCGGCGCCTCGTCAGCCTTGTCCGCCGCCGCGATCCGCACGAGATCCCCGATCTCGCCGACGAGGCGGACCCCTGCCTCTCCCCTCCGCGGACCGCTGAACCGCACGTAGACGACGGGGGTGGGATCGCTCACGGCGTACCTCGTCGCGCGTCGTCCTCGCCGTTCCACGGCGCCGCCAGCGGGCACTCCACGTCAATATCCACGAAAAGCATTCCGCCTTCAACGCGAAAGACCGGCTCGGTCCGCATTTCGCGCAGGAGGAGCGGCGCGCACCGTCGCTCGGCCTCGGCGCGGGCCATCCGCAAGAGGCGCACGCGGAACCCTATCGATCGCCGGACCGCTCCCATCAGCTGCTCGTCGGAGAGCGGCCCCGTGTCGAGGAGCTCTTCCTCAGCGCCCCGAAGCCGCACCGAGATCATCGTGCTCCCGGCGTAGACGCGCTCGCCGCCGTCTCCGTCCACGATCGTCCCCTCGCTCAGCATGGTCGAGTGCGCGAGCAGCGCGCCGTCCGCGAAGGAGGACAGCGAGGTGCCGCTGAGCGTCTGCGCGAGGGGCACCTTGACCGACTTCTTGGGCGTTGCGACCTCCATGTAGGATATTGTAAGGAAATATCCGCCACATAGCAAGTTCGCTGTCAGTCGGTGGGAGGCTCCGGCCGGTTGTCGAACGCGCCGGGCGGTCCGGGCGGACCCGGCACCGACACGCCGTCCTCGAGCTCCTCGAGCCTGAGTCGCGCGTACTCGACCTTGTCGTCCGGCTGGTTGTAGACGTGATCGGCGAGCCAGCCGCGCCAACACGAAGCCCTCTCGTCGGCCGCGACGCCGGGCCGGTAGTCGAGATCGAAGCACCGCGTGAACGCGTTGTCGCTCTCGTGCGTGCGCCGGAAGCTCGGCCCGCACGACGCGGCGGCGACGGCCCCGGCCGCGACGAGGCAGGCGAGAAGAGCCGTCGAGAGGCGCCCGTTCCGCATCGGCAGAGGATCTCGCACGCGCCCCCGTTTGACAATGTTTCCTTGCCGCGAAAATCCGCCCCGTCTATATACGTACGGTTTCGCACGCCGGGAGCGACGATGCAGAAGAAATACGATCCCAAGGAGATGGAATCCCGCTGGCAGGAGGCCTGGGAGGAGCGCGGCACCTTCCGGGCGCGGGACGACGCGCCGGGCGAGAAGTACTACGTCCTCGAGATGTTCGCCTACCCTTCCGGCCGGCTGCACATGGGGCACGTGCGCAACTACTCCATCGGCGACGTCATGGCGCGCTACCGCAAGAAGCGCGGCTTCAACGTGCTCCACCCGATGGGCTGGGACGCGTTCGGCCTCCCGGCCGAGAACGCGGCGATCGAGCGCGGCCTGCACCCGGCGGGGTGGACGTACGACAACATCGCGACGATGCGCGGGCAGCTCAAGTCGCTCGGGATCGCGTACGACTGGGATCGCGAGATCGCGACCTGCCGCCCCGAGTACTACAAGTGGGAGCAGCTCGTCTTCACGCGCGCCTTCGAGAGGGGGCTCGTCTACCGCAAGAAGGCGCTCGTCAACTGGTCGGAGAAGATGCAGACCGTGCTCGCCAACGAGCAGGTGATCGACGGCCGCGACTACCGCTACGGCCTGCCGGTCGTCCAGAAAGAGCTCACCCAGTGGTTCTTCAAGACCACGGCCTACGCCGAGGAGCTGCTCGCGGGCCTCGACGAGCTCGCGGGCAGCTGGCCGGAGCGCGTCCTCCTCGAGCAGCGCGCGCGCATCGGCAAGAGCCACGGCGCCCGCGTCGACTTCAGGCTCGAGACGCCCGTCGACGGCGAGGCGATCCTGCCGGTATTCACGACGCGCCCGGACACGCTGTGGGGCGTCACGTTCATGAGCCTCGCGGCCGAGCACCCGCTCGCGCTGAAGCTCGCCAAGGGGACGCCGCGCGAGGGCGAGGTGAGCGCGTTCGTCCAGAAGGTGCTCGCCGAGGACAAGCACAAGCGCGGCTCCGAGGACTGCGCGAAGGAGGGCGTCTTCACCGGCGCGTACTGCGTGAACCCGGTGAACGGCGAGCGCGTGCCGATCCACGTCGCGAACTTCGTGCTCATGGACTACGGCACCGGCGCGGTCATGGCGGTCCCGGCGCACGACCAGCGCGACTTCGAGTTCGCTCGGAAGTACGGCCTGCCTGTCAAGGTCGTCATCCGGCCGCCCGACGGCCGGGCGGCCGATCCCGGCGCGATGACCGCGGCGTACGTCGACGACGGCGTGCAGGTCGCGTCCGCGCAGTTCGACGGCCTGCCGAACCGCGAGGCGATCGAGCGCATCACGGACTTCCTCGCCGAGAAGGGCCAGGGCGGGAGGACCGTGAGCTACCGCCTGCGCGACTGGTGCGTCTCGCGGCAGCGCTACTGGGGCGCGCCCATCCCGATGGTCCACTGCGACTCCTGCGACGTCGTGCCCGTCCCCGAGGATCAGCTCCCGGTGCGGCTGCCGGAGAACGTCGTGTTCCAGGCCGAGGGCGGCTCTCCCCTCTCCCGCTGCGAGGAGTTCGTCCGCACGACCTGCCCGAAGTGCGGCGGGCCCGCGCGCCGCGAGACCGACACCTTCGACACGTTCGTCGAGTCCTCGTGGTACTTCCTGCGCTACCTCTCGCCGCACCTCGACACGGCGCCGCTCGATCCGGGCGCGGTCGCGTTCTGGATGCCCGTCGACCAGTACATC
Source organism: Pseudomonadota bacterium (assembly GCA_023229365.1). Lineage (NCBI taxonomy): Bacteria > Pseudomonadati > Pseudomonadota > Pseudomonadota bacterium. The sequence goes on from JALNZK010000033.1 coordinate 34,881, forward strand.
GGCGGCATCGAGCACGCGGTCGGCCACCTCGTCTACGGCCGCTACTACCACCGGCTCATGCAGGATCTCGGCCTCTTCCCGGCCGCGGTCGCGCGGGAGCCGTTCAAGCGCCTCCTCTGCCAGGGCATGGTCTGCAAGGAGACGCTCTTCACGCTCGACGACAAGGGGCAGCCGATCTGGCACACGCCCGCGGAGGTCGAGGGCGGCGTGAGCAAGCGGGACGGCAAGCCGATACAGGTCGGCCGCGTCGAGAAGATGTCCAAGACGAAGTACAACGGCGTCGACCCGGAGACGATCATCGCGACCTACGGCGCCGACTCGGCCCGGCTGTTCACCCTCTTCGCCGCGCCGCCCGAGAACGATCTCGTGTGGAAGGACGAGGGCGTCGAGGGCGTGCACCGCTTCCTCACCCGCCTGTGGAACATGATCGGCCAGCGGCTCGAGGCGATCCGCTCCGCCGCGCCGTACGACGGCGACGGCACGGGGCTCGACGAGCCGACCGCCGAGCTGCGGCGCCAGACGCACAAGACGATCAAGGCGGTCACCGAGGACGTCGATCAGCGCTACCGCTTCAACACCGCGATCGCGCGCTGCATGGAGCTCGTGAACGCGCTGAGCAAGTTCGAGGCGCCGGCGGCCGGCGGCCCCGCGGCGTCCGTGCAGCGGGACGCGTTCGCCGCGCTCGTGGGGATGCTGTCGCCGTTCGCGCCGCACGTCGCCGAGGAGCTGTGGCTGGAGATGGGCGGCGTCGGGCTCGCCTCCGAGGCGCCCTGGCCGAGCTTCGATCCGGCCGTCGCCGCGGACGACACCATCACGATCGCCGTGCAGGTCTCGGGCAAGCTCCGCGCGACGCTCGAGGTCGAGCGGGGCATCGCGAGCGACGCGCTCGAGAAGCTCGCGCTCGATCACGAGAACGTGCGAAAGCACACCGCCGGCAAGACGATCCGCAAGGTGATCGTGGTGCCGGGCAAGCTCGTCAACGTCGTCGCGGGGTGAGGCATGGGCGACGTCGTCATCAAGTCGTCCGCGGATCTCGAGGCGCTGCGCCGTGCCTGCCGGCTCGCGGCGGCCACGCTCGAGGAGGCGGCGAAGCTCGTCGCGCCCGGGGTCTCGACCGACGAGATCAACACGTTCGTCCACGAGCACACGCTGAAGCACGGCGCGCGGCCGGCGCCGCTCGGCTACCGCGGCTACCCCAAGAGCGTGTGCACCTCGATCAACGAGGTGATCTGCCACGGCATCCCGAGCGCGCGGAAGCTCAGGGGCGGCGACATCGTGAACATCGACGTCACCTCCATCCTCGACGGCTGGCACGGCGACGTCTCGGCCACGTTCTACGTCGGCGAGCCAAAGGCCGGGGCGCGCGCGCTCGTCGAGACGACCCGCGAGTGCCTGCGCCTCGGGATCGCCGAGGTGAGACCCGGCAAGCGGCTCGGCGACGTCGGCGCCGCGATCCAGGCCTGCGCGGAGGGGCGCGGCTTCTCCGTGGTGCGGGACTACGTCGGGCACGGCATCGGGCGCGGCTTCCACGAGGGGCCGCAGGTGCCGCACTTCGGCAAGCGCGGCCGCGGCATGCGGCTCGCGCAGGGGATGACGTTCACCATCGAGCCGATGATCAACGAGGGCGTCTGGCAGATGCGCATCCTTCCCGACGCCTGGACCGCGGTCACGGCCGACGGAAAGCTCTCGGCCCAGTTCGAGCACACGGTCGCCGTCACCGCGGACGGCGTCGAGGTGCTCACCGCGTTCTCCGCGCCGCTCGTCAACAGCGACGCGCTCCCGTGACCCAGCTCAAGGAGATCGCTCTTGTCGTGCTCGTGGCATCGAGCTGCGTCGGCTGCGCCGCGGGCTTCGCGGTGGGCCTCGGGCCGCGTTTGGACACGGAGGGCGCGTTTGGGATCGAGCTCGTCGCGCGCGGCGACTTCGGCATGGGCGTCGAGTCGCAGGCGATCGTCACCGAGGCGGGCCCGCTGGGCGCCGCGAGCTTCTCTCCCGCCGCCCCGTCGGTCGGGCTCGACGCCGGCTTCGCGTACCAGCAGGAGCTCGTCGATCGCGATCTCGCGCTGCGCGGCGGGATCCGCGGCCGCTTCGAATGGACCCACGGCGAACACTGGCGGAACGCGATGGGCGTCGGCGTCGCCTTCGCCGTGCTCCCGACGTTACGCGAAACCGACACGTGGACCGAGCACCTCGGCGCCGAGGCGGCGGGGTACTGGCTTTCCGTCGAGCCCGGCCCGCGCGCGGACGAGCGGGGCGACGTCGGGCTCTTCTCCCTCCTGCTCGTCTACTCGCGGCTCTACGCGGTCGCCGGCCCGCAGCTCGCCTTCCTGCCCGGCAAGTGACGGCGCCGCCTTCGTGGGCCGGACGGGCGTCACGACTCGAGCGTCACGCGGGGGGCTTCGGTTGGGCTTCGGCTTGTGGGCGTGCAGGTTGAACCGCCCGGCCTTGAGCGCGCGTTCGCGGACCGCCCCTTCCGCGACTCCGAGCCCGGGGCGAGCCGTCATTTCGCTCCAAGCGGCACAGAATGGCACAGGTCGAGTCCGAACGTACGCAATACCCGAATGAAATCGAGGTGAAGCCCTCGGAGGGCAGTTGGCATCGCGGTTGCAACTCCTCTCCACCGGGCAATCACGCGAGGTGTACAATGGGGATCATGAAGTGGCGAGCTCGCGACGTGATGATGGCGGCCGCGTTCGCGTTGTCGCCGTTGTCCGCCGGCTGCGACGACTCTCTTCCGGACGACGACGATTTCGAGGGCGATGGCGGGGTCGAAACGCCCGTGTGCGAAGCCTCGCCGCTCGATTGCGAGGAGCTCGTGTGCACGGGCGACTACTCCACGTCGTCGTCGACCTATCCCTACCCCCCTCCCGATTGCACGACCATCGAGGGAAACCTGACCGTCGTCTTCTGGACCGAATCCGGTTTCTTCCCGCCCGAGTGCCTGCGGCACGTCACGGGGGATCTCATCATCGAAGCCGATCCGTGGAGCGACGATCTCTCCGGATTCAAGAGCCTCGAGACCATCGGGCAGGACCTTCAAATAGGCTTCTACTGGACCTCCGGCGGCTCCGACAGCATCCGCAACCTCGACGGCCTAAGCAACCTGCGCGACGTCGGCGGCAACATCAACGTCTTCGGGAACCGGAACCTGCAGAACGTCGACGGGCTGTGCAACCTGGATCATGCGGCGGGAATCTCGTTTTCGGACAACCCCGCTCTGACGAACGTGGACGGGCTCGAAAGAATCGGCTTCGTCGAGAACAACCTCACTTTCTCCAGCGTCTCGGACGGTGTCGGCCTCCCAGCGCTGCAGAACGTCAACGGGTTGAGGAGCTTGACATCGGTCGGAGGGAATCTCCATTTCGGGCAGTGGCCGGAGATCTACTTCACCTCTCTCGAAGACCTGTCGGGGCTGAGAAACCTGACAGAGATCGGCGGCACGTTCTACCTCATCGGGCTTTCGGCGCTGCAGGACCTCGACGGGCTCACGGCGCTACAATCGATTGAGGCCGGCTTGGAAATAAAAGACAACAACCAGCTGCAAGACATCTCGGGATTGTCCGCGCTCGAGGAATTGGGGAGCTTTCTCTGGATAACCTCGAACGACGACCTGCCGACCTGCCAGGCGACCGACCTGCTCCAAGGGCTCGGCCTGGGGGGTCAGGTCGGCGTCTGCATCTTCGGCAATCTCGACGACAGCTGCGACGACGTGGACAACGGCGGCTGCGGCGGAACGATCTACGATTGAGCGAAGCGGGCCGGCGTCCGACCCTCACTCCCCGGTCTTGGTCCCCGTCTCGCGCGCGGCGCGCTTCTCGCGCCAGCGGCGCGGCCAGGTGAAGATCGCCTCGAAGAAGCCGAAGAGGACGTAGGTCAGGAGGAGCGCGATGAGGATGTACTTCGGCGAATACAGGAAGCCGACCACCGCGCTGCCGCCCACGACCACCGCGACGAGCGCGATCGACAGAGCGTTGATCCGGAGGTCCTTGAAGGAGCGGAACCGGACCGTGCTCACCATGAGGAGCGCGAGCACCACCATCACGACGAGCATGATCGGGTACTCCTCGCCGCGGAGGTGCAGGCCGTACTCGGTCAGCCACGGCCACCCGCCCATCGCGCGCTCGGCGAGGAGGAGCGCGATGACGAACGCCGCGGCCATCGGGATCGGCAGTCCCTGCATGTACTTGTCCGGCCCCGTGCTCTTGGCCTTGGGCTTGTGGGCGTGCAGGTTGAACCGCCCGAGCCGGAGCGCGCCCGCGAGCACGTACAGGAACGCCACGATCGCGCCGAGGATGCCCGCGCCGTCGAGCGACCACCGGTAGGCGATCACCGCCGGCGCCACGCCGAACGACACGAGATCCGCGAGCGAGTCGAACTCGACGCCGAAGGCGGACTGCGTCTTGGTCATGCGCGCCACGCGGCCGTCGAACAGGTCGAAGATGAACGCGTAGAACAGGAGGAGCGACGCGCGGTACGCCGTCTCCTCCGCGGCCTCGGCGCCGATGCACAGCGTGATCGCGTACATGCCGCAGAACAGGCTCGCCGCGGTGAGGAGGTTCGGGAGGACGAAGATGGTCTTCTTGAAATCCATTCGAGATCATGAAATCTATCCGAATTTCGCGGAAGCGGAAAGCGCGGACGGCGGTCGCCGCCCCGGGGGCGCCTTCGCGAGGCGCTTGGCACCGGGGAACGGCCGGGATAGAATCGGTTCGTCCACCTAACGAAACGCAGGAGGTCCTCGCCGTGACGGGAATGGGTTCGGTGCCGAGAGCTCACGTCATGCTGGCGCCCGCCGCGGTCCTCCTCGCGCTCGCCTTGGCCTCGGGCGCGGCGCCGGCGGCCGAGAAGGTCGCCGTGGTCCCGATCGAGAACAACGCCAAGCTGTCCGTCGACGAGGTCGCGATCCTCACGAACGCCGTCGTCGCGGCGCTCTCCGCCAGGGGCGCGGACTTCGAGATCGTGCTGATCCCGGTGAAGCCCGGCGAGACCTGCAACCGCCTCTGCGTCTTCAACCGCGCCAAGGTGACCGGCGCGCGCTACCTCGTCACGGGCGCCGTCGTGCTGTTCGACAAGAAGTATGCCCTGAAGTTCGAGGCGCAGGATCGGATCACCGACACGCTCGTCGCCAGCGCGAACACGCCGACCGCGGCGACCCTCCAGGACATCCTGCCGCTCGCCCGCGACGCCGCCGAGTCGATCCGGGACGATCTCGCCCCCGCGCCCGCGCAGCCGATCGCGCCGCAGGACGCGCCGATCGCGCCGGAGCCCGAGCCGCCGCCGCCGGCCGCCGCCGCCGAATCGTCGTGCGCCCAGGGCTTCACGGGCGAGCTCTCGGTCACCTCGAGCCCGCCGGGCGCCGTGGTCCGCCTGCGGAGCCCGACCGGCTTCGGGCTCGGGGCGCTCGGGAAGACCGGGCGCGCGCTCTCCTCGGAGCGGGGGGGCAGCACCCTCGGCGCCACGCCGGTGCGCAAGCGGCTCTACCAGGGCATGTACGATCTGCGCGTGTCCCTCGAAGGCTACGAGACGGAGCGGGGCCTTCTGGCCACGGTCTACGTGGGAGAGACGACGTCCCTCCACGTCGTCCTGGAGCAGAGCAAGCCGCTGCTCGCGGGCGGCGTCGCGCTGACCTTCAGCGGCACCATCGTGACCGTCGTCGGGGCGATCCTCGCGGGGATGGGCGACGACGCCGGCGGCTCGACCTCGGCGGCGCAGGCGGCCGGGATCGTGATCCTCATCTCCGGCGGGGCGATGGTGGTGAGCGGCGTCACGATGTGGATCGTCCATTTCAAGAGGCAGAAGGCGGCGCAGCGCCGCGGGGCGCTCGCGGTGCTTCCGACGCGCGACGGCTTGGCGATGGGCTACGCGCGGAGCTTCTGACCGCCCTACTCTTCCAGCACGATCTCGGCGTTCGGATCGGCGGGCCCGCCGATCGCGGCCACGTAGTCGCGCGCCGCGGCGTCCCCGAGGGCGAAGGCCCTGAGGAACATCGCGCTCCACCGCGCGACCGTCTCCACCGCGACCCCCTGATCGATCTCGGGGACGTTCGGATCGATCTGCGCGCCCTCCGGATCGTTCACGTCGCACACGCCGTAGTGGTTGGCGCCCGCGATCCCGACGTACGCCTTGGGCGGGTCCTGGACCATGGTGTACGTCTCCTGCGTGTCCGCCGGGAGCGCCTTGCCGTCGAGGGCGCCTTGCACGAACGCGATCGGGACGCCGTCGTTCTCGACGGTCGAGATCACGGAGCCCACGAACGGGAGCGCCGTGTTCGTGCCGTAGAACGCCGCGCCCGCGAGCTGCTCCGGGCGATCGAAGGTCAGCCCCACGCAGGTCGGCGGCTCGCACACGCCGCGCACGACGTTCAGCCCGCACAGCCCGCCGTAGGAGTGCCCGAGCAGCACGAGGGTCTCGACGTCGACCGCGCCAAAGACCGGCGACGCCGTGCTCGCGTTCTCGGCCGTCATGTGCGCCATCACCTCCGCGGCCTCGGACTGCTCGGCGTACAGCCCCGGCCCCGCGAGGCCGAAGCTCTGGTGATCCGGCACGACGACGACGAAGCCGTACGCCGCGACGCGGCCGGCGGCCCCGGCGTAGTGCGCGCGCCCGACCTCCGCGCCCTGGAGCAGCAGCGCTACAGGGAACGGCCCGGCTCCCTCCGCGCCGCCCGGCACCGGGTAGTAGACGTCCGCGGGATCGCCGTTCGCGGCGATGGTGGTCGCGTACGCGCCGACCTCGTCGAAGAGGGGCGACCCCGGGTCCGGCCCCCCGCCGTCCGCGTCCGTGTCCGCGTCCGCCTCCCCGGCGTCCGCGCCCGCGTCCGCGTCGGACAGCTGCACGGTCTCGGCGGTGCATCCCCCGAGGCACGCGGCGACGGCGATGGCGGCGAAGCGGGTCATCCTCCTCATTCGTGCATTCTCGGCCGGATCCGGATGGCGGGGCAAGGGGCGCGTCGCGCTACTCGATCGGCACGAACTCGTCGCACGCCTCCTCGATGCCCGCGAACGCCGCGTCGAGGCCGTCCTCGAGCGCGCCGTCGCAGAGGTTCCACCACACGCCGCGCTCCTCGTCGATGAAGAGCTGGGTCAGCTCGTGGAGCATCGTCGCCTCATCGGACGAGCCGTACTCTCCCTCGCACGCAGTCGTGCCGCCGATCCCGAGGAAGACGATCCGCGAGACGTCGCCCTTGATCGCGACGAGCCCGTCGTAGATGTCCTGCGCGGTCTCGACCCCGTCCAGGGTCGGCTGCTCGTCCTCGTCGGTGATCGCCATCACGACGAGCATCGCGTCGTCGCGCAGGAAGCCCGCGTTCTCCTCCTCGATCCACGGCGCCTCCATCGCGGTCAGGGCGGCCGTCGCGGGCTGCTCGTCGTCGTTCTCCCCCGAGCACTCCTGATCGCCGAGGTAGATGTCGCCGACGCACGCGAACTCGGCGTCCATGTTCGGCGACGCGCTGTCGATCCACGGCTCGCCGCCGAAGAACGCGCACTCGCCGCCGATGCCCTGCGTGTGGAAGTTCGCGGGGTTCGGGCAGGCGTCGAGCGTGGCGACCCGGAAGTTGTCGAGCCCCTCGCCGATCTCGACGAGCTGGTCGGCGAACGCCGGGAACACGTCGTCACGGAGCGCGACGAGCTCCTCGACCATGCTGCCCGAGGCGTCGACCGCGATGACGACCTCGACCTTGCGGCACGAGTCGGCGTCCGAGTCCCCGTCCGAGTCCGAGTCCGTGTCCGAGTCCCCGTCCGAGTCCGAGTCCCCGTCCGAGTCCGAGTCCCCGTCCGTGTCCGTGTCGGCGTCCGTTCCCCCCGCGATGCCCGGCGCCTCGTTGCCGCACGCCGCGAGCAGTAACGCGAGCCAAAGTCCGAAAAGGCTTCTGGCGAGGATTCCACGCGTCGTGAGCATTTGGGTTCCCTTTCGCAATAGGGTCGCCAACCGGTACCGACGACCCGCGTTCAATGACTTAGTGTCACGCGGGCGCCGTTCTTTCCAGTTTTGAAATAAACTTGTAAATTTGAACAATTGCAGTTGAATCGTTCGTTCAGCGTGCCAGCGTCTACTCGTTCAGGAAATCCGCGATCGCGGTGACGATCTTCTCCTGGTACCCGCGCGCCGCGGAGACGTATCCCGGCGCCTTGTTCACGAGGATGGAGAACGCGATCGGCCGGCGCCCCTCGTCGTCGAGCACGTAGCCGGAGAGCGCCGAGACGTCGGCGAGCGTCCCGGTCTTGGCCCTCACGCGGCGCCTGGTCGTCGGGCCCCTGTAGCGCTCCCCGATCGTGCCGTCCGCGCCGCCGGTCGCGAGCTGGGTGAGGAACTCGGAGCGTATGGAGACGTCGAGGTACGCGCCCCGCAGCACGCGCACGAGCTGCCGCGCCGAGATCCGGTTCGCGTCGAAGAGGCCCGAGCCGTTCCTGTAGGTGTAGGAGCCGGGGGCCAGGCCCCAGGCGGAGAGCACCGCGGAGACCTCGGCCGTCGCCGTGTCCCACGTGCCCGGCCCCTTGCCGGCCTCGGCGCCGATCGTCTTGAGCACCATCTCGGTGACGAAGTTGTTGGACATCTTGCCGGTCTCCCAGAGCACCGACGAGAGCGGGGCCGAGGCGTGCTCGGCGAGCAGCGGCGTCCCGGGCGGCATCGGCCCGACGCGCACGTCGCCGCCGACCGCGATGCCGGCGTCCTCGAGCGCCGCCTTGACACCGTACCCGGTGAACGGCGAGGGGTCGTCGATCCGTCGGGCGTAGGTGACAGGCCGCGTGCCGAGCTGCACCTGGCCGTACACCCGGATCCGGGGCCGCCCGCCGCTCGTCTCGATCGATATCTTGAGGTCGCTCGCACCCTGCCCGACCGTGACGGCGTCGTTGACGAGCACCGCGTAGCCCGGGGGATCGAGCGTCACGCGCGCCCGCTCCATGCCGAGCGGACCCGGGCCGATGGTGATCGCGATGGCGTTCTCGTTGAGCGACGCCGCGCCGACCGGCGCGCGGAACTTGTTGTCCTCGTCGGGCTGCTGGTCGTACGCGAACGGGAGGTTCCGATCGTCGAAGTACGTGTCGTCCACCACGACGTCGCCCTCGACCCGGCGCACGCCCATGGTCCGCAGCTCGGAGGCCATCTCCCAGAGATCCGAAGACTCGAGCGTCGGGTCCGCGTGGCCCTTGAGGTAGAGCGGGCCGCGGATCGCGGCGCCCTCGCGCTCGCCGTGAAGGCTTGAGAAGAACCGGAACTCCGGCCCGAGCTTCACGAGCGCCGCCGCGGCGGTGACGATCTTGGCGTTCGACGCCGGGTTGAGCGGCGTGTCGCCGTCCTTCGCGAAGATCTCGTTCCCGGACAGGACGTCCGACACCGCGACGCCGACCTGGCCGCCTCCGGGCCTGCTCGCCGCGAGCCCCGCGAGGGTCCGGCCGAGCTCCTCGAGCGGGCGGGCGGCCTTCGGCTGGGCGGCCTGGGTCTGCGCGCGCCCGGCCCCGAGGATCGCGACGAGCGCGAACGCGAGCGCCCCGGCTGCGGCGAGCTTCAGCTTCAGCGACATGGGATCACCTCGGGGTGGGATTATAGTGGGGTTCCGCTTCGCGACAAGGGGCGGGATTCTGTCGGGCTCCTCGCTACCGCGGCGCCGGAGACGCGAGGAGTCTCTCCGCGAGCGCGACGAACTGTTCGGCCCGCTCGATCTGGCGGGCGGCCTCCGCGGCGGAGAGGCCCGGACCGATGTCGTAGTCTCCGACGTTGCGCGAGTCCTGGCCTTCGATGAGGTAGCGGTGATACTCGGCAGGCACCCTGTTCGTCTTGGCGAGCTCGCGGCCGAACGCGGCGATCACCGCAGAATGGCTCGAGAACGAGAGCCCATCGCCGAGGAGAAAGGCCTGCGCGATGTAGAACATGGTGTAGTAGGCGCGCGAAGCTGCGAAGTCGTGGAGCCCATCCGCTTCGAGCATCTTCGCGGCGCGGAGGCTGTCGCCGGCCTTGCGCAGGAGGGTGGCCTGCTCAGGGGTCATACAGCGACGCCCTCTCGGCGCACGTTGAGCAAGAGTGGGCTGCGCTCGTTCGAGTAGCGATCAGACGAAACGAACACGCAGGAGAGGACGACGTCATGCTCCAGGGAGAGCGCTGCGGTGATCGGTCCGACGCGCTCGATCTCCTCCCCCGGGTCGACTGGGCCGCGGACCACGACCATGACGTCGATGTCGGAACCGGGAGAGGCCTCGCCGCGGGCCTGCGAACCGAAAAGCACTATGCCAACGAGGCGATCGCCGTACAGCGCCTCGAGGCGCCCGCGCAACAAAGACAACACGATTTGGACGCTCTTTGTCATCTCGACAACTCCGTCAGAAGTATAACAGCAGGGAATCAATACCTCCAACGCAGACGCACCCGCGCATGAATTGCGCGGGCTGGAGGAGGTCCTCACTCATAGGCGTTAACCGGGCGCTGCCACGGTTTCCAATTGGAGGAGGAACCGTGGGATCTGCCGGGAGCGAGTGTGCTTGTTGCTCCGAGAGAGATGGTCCAGGAAGAGATCCAATGCCGCGGGGACTTGGCAGAGGTCGATGGGGATGATTGAGGAACGGATGATCGTCCAGACGAACACCAGCACGCGCCAGGCCTCGTCCCGCACGCGAACGTCGAGCCCGGAGCGGACCGACGCCCGCCGAGTCGCCGCGTCAGTGCGCCGCGCATGGACCACCGGGGGGGAAAGAAACCTGCTCGCTGGCGATCTTGCGCGCGATGAGCAGCAACAGCATCTTGGCGCAGATCCAGGAACGAATCGTCTCGGGCTTGGTGTTCGGCACCGCACCCAGGCCGCCGATCGACTTGTCTCTCTTGATGAACAGCTCCACCTGCCAACGCACTCGGTAGAGTTCCAGGATCTGCGCGGTGTCCAGGCGAGCGCGCGGGACGGTCGTGAACACCACCACGTAGCTCGCCGCGGCGAGCATCTCACGTGTGACAGCGGATCCGTGTTCGCGGCGGACGCGCTTGCGGGCCTGGAGCGCCTTGTCCGGGGGCAGGCGCACCGCGCACAGGCGGCCGCGGATCGGTTCGCCGTCTTGCGGACGGACCCACGCCTCGCATTCCGCCGTCGCGCTGGCCTCTTTGAGCTGTCCGAGCCACCGGCGCACATCGAGGCCTTGCCCGGCCTCGTCGTACAGCGGCAGGGAACCGAAGTTGTAGCGCACCAGCGCCTCGGCACCGTGCGCCTTGATGAACGCGATACCCGGCGGGTTGGCGTAGCCGCGGTCTCCGACCCAGACCTGGTCGCGCATCGGCTCGAACCGGCGGTACGTCTCACCGCCCCTGTGGTCCGTCACCTGGATCTCCGCCGGGTGCAGGTCCGAAAGGCGGATGGCGTAGTGGACTCGCGCGGAGGTGCCTTCCGCGCCGGGGCAGCACAGCGCCGACGCGTCGACGGCCATCACCTCGTAGCCGGCCCAGCGGTCTGGAGAAAACGCGGTGCTGTCGCCGGCCATGCGACCGCACAGGTCGGCGAGATAGGGGCCGATCTTGACCATCCACTTGTGCAGCGCCACGTGCGAGATGTCCGCCAGACCGGCCGCCGCGGCCGCCGCGGTGGTCACCTTCAGCGAGGCCCCGTTGCCGGCGTGATGGAGCACGAGGCGCAGCGGATCCTCGATGTCCGTGAACTTGGCGCCCATCTCCTCGGGGAGCTTCCTCGAACACAGACCGTAGGTGTCGGCCATCGTCTTCCATGGACTAGGAAGCTGCGCGGTGATCATCTCCCAGCCCTTCGACTCTATAGTGTTGACGAGGTTTTCCATTCCTCCGTCATGGAACGGACAACATGTTGAAGGCAAAAAAACGGTTAACGCCTATG